>CBIHPC010000083.1:0-21916 GCA_966211305.1 uncultured Niastella sp. | reverse complement strand
GAGTTCCTGTATAACTGATCGTTGCCGTTGGTAGTGCGGTAATAGTAACCGAAGTGGTTGTAGTCACTGCTGCACAGCCGCCCGATGCAGGTGTGGTATAAGTTATGGTGTAAGTACCTGCGGTACTTGTTGAAGGTGTAATGGCGCCGGTTGAAGCATTGATCGATAATCCTGAGGGAGAAACGCTATAGGTTCCGCCTGTATAAGCCCCGGTTCCCGTTAAGGTCACGGCCTGTGCAGAAGAAACAGATGTACAGAACGGAGTTCCTGTATAACTGATCGTTGCCGTTGGTAGTGCGGTAATAGTAACCGAAGTAGTTGTAGTCACTGCTGCACAGCCGCCAGAAGCGGGTGTGGTATAGGTAACTGTGTATGTACCTGCGGTGCTGGTTGATGGCGTGATGGCGCCTGTTGAACTGTTGATTGATAAACCTCCGGGCGACGCTGTATAGGAGCCTCCTGCATAAGCGCCGGTGCCTGTTAATGTAGCTGCCTGTTCTGTAGCCAGGGAGCTGCAGAGCGGCGTTCCTGTATAAGATATACTGGCCGTTGGCAATGCTGTGATCGTCACAGATGTTGTTGCTGTTACGGCCGGGCAACCACCTGAGGCCGGAATGTTATAGGTTACTATATAAGTGCCAGGGGTGCTGGAATTGGGTGTTATTTCACCCGTAGAACTATTTATCGATAAACCTCCCGGTGATGCAGTGTATGTACCACCTGTATAACCACCGGTACCTGTTAATGTTACCGGTTGAGCCGCGCTAGCTGAATTACAAAAAGGAGTCGCTGCATAATTTATGGTGGCTGTAGGTAATTCGGTAATTGTTATCGTAGCCTGGCCATTCATCGACATCGTCCCATCGGCAGTATTGGCAACAACCGTATACGTTCCGGCAGCTGTTTGCAGTCCAAAACTGATGGGGTTGTCGGTACCTGTTACGGGCGCCCCTATGTTTACACCATTTAATTGAAGCTGGTAAACAGTATCCTGTTGCGAACCAGAGAGGCCAACCGCTACCCCGCTACCGCCGCTGCAATAAGCGCCGCCGCCGGTTACATCGTATGAATTAGCCAGTATTTTTAAAATGGAAGAAGCCGAAGCGGTTCTTGCTCTTTGAAAAGAATCGAGCCTTTTCCTGTTATCGAGGTGTTGCGCCTGCGCAAAGTAGGGTATAATAAAACTAAGAAGTATAAGTACAGCAAAACCTAAACGACCGCCGCGTTGCTTGTGGTCGTTAATAAGGGTAGCAGATCCATTAAAGATATGTACAAAACTATCTTTCATGAAGGTTTAGGGCTGTTCATGGCACGATAAAAAAAGATGAATAGTGTTATTGGGACAATACGAATACATGTCCAGGCAGCATCTGCATAGAAGATTTAGAGCACCATGTGTATCTTATGCCGGAATAATTAACTAACGGCCATAGATATTCTGTTTGAGGAAGTAGATATGCTTCATCAATTAGTTTTGGTGATAAATAACCATGGAATCAGATCAGTTTGAACCTGAATTCATATTGGTTTTACCGAGAATAAAAGGAATAACACAGTTTTCAGAAAAAGTGGTAACAAAGGTTTTAGAGGGAAATTGGAAATGAAACATTGTGGATTTGAATGTTTCCGGGAAATCAGGCTGTTTTAATATGGATATTAATTCTTATACAAGATAATCAACAATTTTAACATTTATACTGTATAGATGTTTTTTTTTATATTATTGACCAAAAGCAAGTTTCTGATACAAGTTGTTGTTTGTCAATAGTGAAAAAAGCCACCAAATACTGGTTTCCGTCAGTTTTTTGCAAAGGCAACTCTTCTGTTCCTCATCGTTTTAACATATGCATTGGTTATTGCAATTAGATTTGTCAATTCAATTCTGTGAACGTTTTTTGGCTTGTATACTATAATCAATCATGAATGCGCCTGACCCTGGCACAGCATGGACCTTCCAGGTGGTTTGTCCATCAGGCGCAAGATCATCACTTCCAGGTCTCAAACAGGACCGGTGGTATTGTCTTATGTTAAGAATACCTCCTTGTATCGGCGTTAAGGCGGTGAGAATTATTAATACCTGTTGAGATACGGCGTCCCCGGTGATAATAACCAGACCGAAGTGCGCGGAATTGATTTGCCCTACCAGATAGATAACAGAGGCCGCGATCTTGAAATAAAAGTGGAAAAAATGTACCGGTTGTAGCTAAAAAGTTAACTGTAAGTCCTAATCCGGCAAGTGGTATGGTACAGATACATTACTTCAGCGTAAAGGAAGGACGGGTAAAAATGCCTATTTATGGTTCCCTTTCACAGCACCTGCCGCTAATTTTTTTCAATAATATAATTCCCCAGCACCAGCACATCAAGGCCTGTAGTAAAAAAGCATCGAACCGCATCATACGGTGATTCTACAATTGGTTCTCCCATTACATTGAAACTGGTATTGAGTAAAACGGGAACACCGCTCAGCTTTTCAAACTCTTTTAACAGGTTATGAAACCTGATATTGGTGTCCTTGTGAATGGTTTGCAGCCGGGCCGTTCCATCCACATGCGTAATGGCAGGAACAACGTCGCGTTTGTCGGGTAATACATTGCATACCTTCAGCATAAAAGGGTCGGCTACATGCTGCTCAAAATATTTTGCAACATCTTCCATCGGGCAGGACGGTGCAAACGGGCGAAATGCTTCGCGGTGTTTCACCTCTGCATTTACTTTGTCCTTCATGTGTTTGAGCGTTGGATTGGCAAGGATACTGCGGTTGCCCAGCGAACGCGGCCCTATTTCCATGGCGCCCTGGAACCAACCTACGATCTTTCCAAGGTGAAGGACGGCTGCCGTTACTTCTTCCACATTGTCATAATACTTTGCCGGCAATTTGCAGGCTTGAATAATAGTTTCAAAATCCTTGTTACTGTAAGACGTTCCCACATAAGGATCTTTATGAACGAAGCCGCGATTGTTTTTTAGGATACAATTATATACGTAATAAGCGGCGCCAAGGGCCGTACCGTTATCCCCGGCTGCCGGCATCAGGTAAATATCTTTAAAACCACTTTCCCTTACTATTCGTCCATTGGCCACGCTATTGAGTGCAACACCGCCGGAAATAACCAGGTAGTCCTCCCCCGTTCTTTTATGCAGCCCGCGGGCAAGTTTGAGCATGCATTCTTCGAGATGAAATTGAAACGCCGCAGCAACATCGAGGTGATGCTGCTCTATGGGCGCCCGCTTGTCTCTATTGCGGGGGGGGCCAAACGCTTCTACGAATTTAGGGCTGTACCGTATGGTTGAATAATACTGGTATCGAAAATAACTAAGGTCTACTCCTATCGAAAGATCGTCATTGATCCAAAAGATCCGGGACACGGTTTTATAAAACTTCAGCGGGTCGCCTAAGGGTGCCAGCCCCATTGTTTTTCCCTCGTCATAGTTGGGTATGAAACCGCAGAACTGGGTGGCCGCTTCATATACCGATCCCAGCGACATGGGAAAATAGTCCTGTCTGAAACAGGTATAATCGCTCCCTTTTGCCGTGCCCATAAAGGTGGTGGCCCATTCACCCGACCCATCAACCGACAGGAGGGCAGCACTTTCGTAAGGCGAAATTAAATACGTGCCTACGACATGCGAAAGGTGATGGGGAACATAGTGGATGGGCGGTTTGCGGCCATCCCTGAAAAAGGTCTTGTGCCAATCGGTTAAACGCTTTTTCTTCCAGTACAAACGAAGCATAATTTCCTGCCAGATGAACTGGCGGCTCCGGTGCACGTGCCTCATACCATAAAAGAGCTTTTTCCGCAGGCACAGGTTGGGGGCTATAGATACTGCAACATGATCGATGTCGGCCGGTTTTAACCCTGCCACTTCGAGACATTTATTAATAGCATGAACGGGAAAATCGGTGGTGTGCTTTTTTCTGGTGATCCGTTCTTCCTCAATTGCAACAACAAGACGTCCATCTGAGATGATACACGCAGTGGAGTCATGATAATAAAAGTTGATTCCAAGTATATTCACAAGTCCTTATTTTACGTGGTTGTATAAGCCAATGCTTCTTACCTGTTCAAAAGTGAGCTCGCTGATACTAATTATTTAGCATAGCTGCAGTTGAAGAAATAAGGAGGCTAATAAATAACATGATGTAGTTTCTACAAATATAGCTCACAGGAAAATGGAGAATTCTAAGTTAGGAAAGTATGGATACAATTGAAAATTTCCTGCTCAAAGTCAGTATGTTTACATGGTAGAACAAGTGTAATCATTCATTGTAAGGTTATTATATATTGCATGCAATTTCTGTTGTGGCAATATGCGTTAGTGGTACCTTATCTTGCTTGTATTCTTTTAAAAAAAAAGATTATTTACAAAGAGTTATTGTATCAATATGTTTTGTATCTTGATCGAAGATTCAGTGTTACGATTCCCGCTCACCTACCCTGTTAGTATAAAGGAAAATCAATCAGCTTATTTAACGTTAGCATCGAAAACTTTTTCATCTACCAGTCATATACGGTAGGTATACATGTTATAAAAGGTTCTGTGGCCGAGTTGGTTAGGCAAAGGTTTGCAAAGCCTTTTACAGTAGTTCGAATCTACTCAGAATCTCACGTTGCAATCTGATTGGCAAATAGAAAAAATCCGAACACCAGTTGTTCGGATTTTTTGTGTCCTCTTAAATCCACAAATAACAAAGGGCCCTTGCAGGCCCTGATGTTTGACGGGTACGTCGGCGCACACTATGCGTGTTCCAGAATACTTTCCGACGTATATACTTTCAGAACCGGGTCTTTGGCAAAATCTTTTTTTACCTTGTTTACAAGGTCGCGGTAGATACCACTGCTATGATAGGCGTCGGAATCAGCTTTTGTTTCCCAGGTTGTCATAGAAATATATTCATCAGCATTATCAATTGGTTCCAGCAGCCGGCAGTCGATATTGCCTTTTTGTTTTCTCACTGTAGGAACAACTTCGTCGTGGTAAATTTGTTTCGCCTGTACCAGGTTATTGGGCAGAAAGCTCAGGTAAGTGAGACGTACAATCATAAAACCTCCTTTTGTTTATAAAATGAAGAAATGGCTGAGCACGAGATGTAATTGTGCGGATGTAAAAAAGGAAGCGGGTTTGCAGCAATCTTGAGTATGAGAAGGTACGACTAAATATGGAACCTGCGTAATAAATTATTGACCTGTTGTTCTTATCAGCTTTCAGTAATTTGAATTTGTAGCAGTTATGTGGCGCCTTATTTACAGGTGCAGTTTTTGCATTTGGGTATTGCATGACACAGGCCGCAGAAGATATAACTATATACCAGCAGCAGGCAAGGGCCGGCGCCATCGATCCGTTTCCGTACGACCGGCTCATGATCTATTACCGTAAACAAAAGGAATATAAAAAAGAATTACAACTTATCAACCGGGCGCTGAAAGTGTTTGGCGATCATTTCAAAAAGCAAACTGCCGCTGTGTTGCAAACCGCCAGATCGCAGGCGGCGATAAAAAGGCTTAGCGAAAAGATCAGCCGGTCTTCAGGTCTGATCGATAAACAGGGAAAGCCGAATTATATACCCGAGCCGTTGCTTCGCTGGACGAAAAGAAAACAAATGGTGGAAGCGAAATTGAAGAGGTGAAATACTGTTATTATGACGCCGGTCATGACCAACTTCATCAAATGGTTTGACCAGGCTCACATTTTTGCCCCCACCCCTGCTATAAATTGTGCAAAATATTTATTTATGAGCCAACATACTTCCCTGCGTAAAAATAATGGCGTCATCACCAAACACTTTACTGCTCCTGTGGTTTCTATTGGCATTACAGGTATGAAAAAAGGCAAACAACATGTAACAGGTGCAAAACCCATATCGAAAAGGGAACTGCCGTATCATTATAACGAACCGATCTTCAAGGCGAAAAAACATGATCCCTTATAGTAACCCGAGCCTGATTTTTTCTTCTATCCCCCCTTCATTACGTCCCCTGCCTGGCAAACCTCCGTACAATTTGTTTTTTGTGGCATCATTTTCCTGCAGCTTTTCGCTGCCGGTCTTTTTTATCGTTTTTCGTGTATTATTTTACGAGCCGCAAAATGGAGACACGCCTTTTAAGGCGGCGGGGAGCACTCCCCAAAGACCACTATATTTTTAGCAGAAAGCTGTCTCATTTTTTTTGAGGCGGCTTTTTGTGCTGCAGAGGGCCAAAACCTTATTCTGTCAGCGTTTTGTAAAATGAAATATTGCTTATCAACATGCTGTTAATTTCTTTCGCGCTCAGGAAATTAATAAATTATGATCTTTATCCCCACCACTGGACGGAAAAACCACCAATTAAATAATTACTGATCTTTTTCTTTCATGCGTAAATGAAGGGGGGAGGTTTTTGCACTGTATAAAAATCGTTTACTATGGGTCTATTTGACAAGCGGGTTCAGTATAAGCCATTTGAATATCCCGAAGTTCTTCAGTTCACGGCTGCCATCAATAAATCTTTTTGGGTTCATTCCGAAGTGGATTTTACTGCCGATACACAGGATTTTCATGCCAATTTGACTGCGGCCGAACAAAACGCCATTAAAAACAGTTTGTTATCCATTGCTCAGATAGAAGTGGCGGTAAAATCGTTCTGGGGCAACCTGTACCATCATTTCCCGAAACCGGAAATAAACGGGCTGGGTGCCACTTTTGCCGAATGTGAGTTCAGGCACTCCGAAGCCTATTCGCGGTTGCTTGAAGTACTGGGATATAACAACCAGTTCGAAGCGCTGATAGAAGTGCCCGTAGTAAAAGAACGGATACAATATTTGTCCAATGCATTGCAGCATGCCAAATCAACAGACCAGAAAGAATATACCATCACGCTTATATTATTCAGCCTGCTGATCGAAAATGTGAGCCTGTTCAGCCAGTTCGCCATCATCCTCGCCTTTACGCGGTTCAAGGGACTGATGAAAAATGTAAGTAATATCATTGCCTGGACCTCGGTTGACGAGCAGATCCATGCCAATGCGGGAATATACCTGGTGAATAAGCTGAAGGAGGAATACCCTGCACTTTTCTCTGCCGCCATGAACGAAAAAGTAAGGGAAACAGTTAGGCTTTCCATTGAAACGGAAGAACGCATGCTCGACTGGATCTTTTCCGAAGGCGAGATCGACATCATTCAAAAGCGCGACCTGAGCAATTTTATGAAGAAAAGAGCTGATGACAGCCTGCAGCAAATTGGCATCGAACCTATTTTTAATATTTCTTCAAAAGAATACGCGGCCATGTTGTGGTTTGAAGAAGAAGTATTCTCAAACAGCCTCGATGATTTCTTTGCCAAGCGGCCGGTTGAGTACACGAAGTTCGACAAGAGCATTTCGGCCCACGATCTTTTTTAACAGAACAAGTTTTTTTATAGCCAAAAATAAAATCCTGTTGCATGACGAATTTATTTGAAACAATAGCCCCGCCTGCCAATCAGCTGTCTGATATTGCGGGTAAATATGAACAAGAGAAACTGTGGTGGAAGAACGAAGAGAGTGAGCAGATCCTTAACAGGGGTTATTTGTTGAAAGGGGAAACAGTGGAAGGTGCTATAGAACGGATTTGTTCGGCAGCCGCCCAACGGTTATACAAACCGGAATTGAAGGAATCTTTCAAGGAAATGATAGAAAGAGGATGGATGAGCCTGAGCTCGCCTATCTGGGCCAATATGGGCACAGAGAGAGGGTTGCCTATTTCCTGCTTCAATGTGCATATACCCGACAATATCGAAGGTATTACGCACAAACTGGGCGAAGTGATCATGCAAACAAAACTCGGCGGCGGAACGTCGGCCTATTTTGGCGCATTGCGGGAAAGAGGAAGCGCCGTTACCGATAACGGGAAGAGCAGCGGCGCCGTGAGCTTTATGCGCCTTTTCGATACCGTAATGGATACCATTTCACAGGGCGGTGTACGCCGCGGTGCTTTCGCCGCCTATATGGATATCGATCACGGCGATATTGAAGAGTTCCTTTCTATCAAAGATATCGGCCACCCCATCCAGAACCTGTTCAATGGCGTTTGTGTGCCCGATTACTGGATGCAGGACATGATCGACGGCGATATGAAGAAAAGAGAGATCTGGGCCAAGGTGCTGGCCAGCCGTCAGCAAAAAGGCCTGCCCTATATCTTCTTTACCGATAATGTGAACCGGAACAAACCACAGGTATATAAAGACTCGAACCTTACTATCAACGCCAGCAATCTTTGTTCTGAGATCATGCTGCCTTCTACCGAAGACGAATCGTTTATCTGCTGCCTTTCTTCCATGAACCTGGAGTTGTACGACGAATGGAAAGACACGAATGCCGTTAAACTGGCGATCTTCTTCCTAGATGCAGTTTTGCAGGAGTTCATCGTAAAAACGGAAGGCAACCATTACCTGGCTTCTGCTAATCGTTTTGCAAAAAGACACCGTGCGCTTGGGCTGGGTGTATTGGGATGGCATTCGTACCTGCAAAAGAACATGATCCCCTGGGAAGGGCTGCGCGCCAAACAACTGACTACCACAATTTTCAAAGATATACAGGAGAAAGCGGTAAAAGCCAGTAAAGACCTGGCATGGATCTATGGCGAGCCGGAATTGTTAAAAGGGTACGACCGCAGGAACACTACCCTGCTGGCTATTGCGCCAACCACTTCTTCTTCTGCCATATTGGGACAAACCTCACCGGGTATTGAACCATTCAGCAGCAACTATTATAAAGCCGGTCTGTCGAAAGGGAACTTCATGAGAAAGAACAAATACCTCAGGGAGTTGCTTGTTCAAAAGGGAATCGATAATGAAGATACCTGGCGCAGCATTATGCTGAACCACGGTAGCGTTCAGCACCTGAAAGAGTTAACGGCTGAAGAAAAAGAAGTATTCAAAACTTTCAAGGAGATCAGCCAGCTGGAGATCATTCAACAGGCGGCTATCCGTCAGAAATATGTTGACCAGTCGCAGAGCCTGAACCTCAACATCCCGGCCGATCTTCCGGTAAAAGAAGTAAATAAATTATTGATCGAAGCATGGAAACTGGGCATTAAAACGCTTTATTACCAACGCAGCCAGAGTGTTTCAAAAGAAATGGTCACCAGCCTGGTTACCTGCAAAAGCTGTGAAGCATAATTGCCGAGGAACAATCTATAAAGGTATACTCCAAATAAAGAATTAACCCCTGAAGAATCAGGGGTTCTCTTTTCTTGCTCTTCTCTATAATCCAAATTCTTATTGTTGCCTTATTTTGCCGGCACCAGTTTGAATACCTTGCCGGTAGTACCTGAGGGGCCGCTTGTTGAGGAAACGGTGAGATATACTTCCCCATCATCATCCTGGCCAAAACCTTTGATATAATATCCCACATCATCGGGATGGCTTTTCAATGACACCTCTTCATATTGCCACGGTCCGGATTCCTCCCCATTCTTCATCGTTGCTACAAACAATTCGCCATTGGGCGTTGTGGGTGATTGTGAAAAAGTACCGAAAACATATTTGCCATTCCAGCCCTCCAGTCCGGTGCCACGGTAAACATAACCGCCAATGATGGTTGTTGCTTTACCCCCCAACGGGTTTTGATAATTATTGAGTTCCAGAACCGGGTCAAGCAGTCGCTTGCCGCGATCATCAACCGTGGGGCAGTCTGGCAATGTCGTTTTGTTATCCGCTGTACTAAAGCAATGCATGCCTTCGCGAACGTTCCAGCCATAATTGGCGCCTTTCCTGACAACATTGATCTCTTCATATAATACCTGGCCTGCATCAGAAGCAATTAACCCGTGTTCTCCGCCCATATCGAATGTCATGCGGTAAGGATTGCGGAACCCGAAAGCGAAGATCTCGTCGAGGCCGGGTTTGCCTACAAACGGATTGGTGGAGGGCACTTCATAGGGTAAACCATGGTCAACATCGATACATAAGATCTTACCGAGGAAATTGGCTTCAATATTCTGGGCGTTGCCGCCGCTATTGGTTGTGTACCAGTCATCAACATGGCCCGGGCCCACATCATTGGCGCCGCCGCCATCGCCAACGGCGATATACAGGTAGTCGTCGAGCCCCATTGCAATGGCGCCGCCGTTGTGGTTCGATTGCGGATCGTCCCATTCAATGATCACCCTTTCTGAATTGGGGTCGGCCCTCGATCCGTCAGGTAAGAGTTTGAATTCCGAAACCCGGCTGAGATTATTCCAGGTTGCTCCGGTTACCGGTCCGCCGGCGCGGGGCGGTAGCTGGTAATAAACAAAGAAGCGGCCATTGGTTTTAAAATCTTCATGAAATGCCACACCCAGTAAACCCCGTTCATCATAGTTGGTATTTAGCGTTACCATTTTGCTGCTAAGATCGAGAAAAGGAGTTGGTCGTTTATAACCGTTGCCGTCAATTACCCAGATCTTCCCGACCTGGTCAACTATATACAACCGGTCGCTGTTGTGTGTTGCCAACACCTGAATGGGTGAAACAAAATCCTCCGCTATCAGTTCCATATCTACCGCCTTTACGTCATCGTCAGCGTCTTTATGTTTTTGACAGGCTTGCAATAGAAGTACCAATATACCCAGTAAAGTGATTATAGTTAATGCTCTAAGAGTGGGAATCTTCCGGCTTACAACGTTAGAATGGTCGCGTCTCATGATACGTTAATTTATTTGGTTAAACTGTTACGATAAGCACAATACAATGCAATCTGTAATACTGATCACAGTTGTATTAAATAAATAGATTAGCTGAAATGGATTGGTTCCATGAATATTGAAGCGAACACTGTGTAGAATATAAGGGTAGAAAAAAGTCCTCGAGCAATATAAAGTTTATAATGCAAAGCCTGTTCCACATCAGTTATTCGTATTGTGTTCCTGATACAATTTGCTGCTTGTGGAATTGTATACGCAAAGTCACCTGTTATTGTATTTAGAGTGGCTCAATTTGGTTAATAAGAACGCAAAAATTTAACGTAAGTACAGATTATGGTGAAGGCATACGAATTGATATATATCAAAGGATCTTTGTGTTTTGTTTTCCTTTTACGTTTTCTGAAGAAAGCAAGTGTGTTTTAAACACGAATTATTCAGGCACGCTCTGCCTGTAAAAGTTTTTTACCTGCCCAATTAGTTCATTTCTCGATAACAACCTCCATTTTCTACTTTTCTGTAAACCAGTTGTTTTTAAAAAATGGTAAGCAAATACACTTATTAGGGTTTATACACATTCACCCATCAACTGATTGTATGCCAACTTTCACTTTAGTTTCTGGCGTCATATTTGTAAATTTTATGTCACTTAAATACTCTTTTAGAAAACGTAAAATATCCCTGTGATGAACACAAAGCAAGGTACACTCCTCCGGGCTGCACATTTTATTGCAACCGGGATCTGTCTGACACTTCAGACGGTACTTACAAGAAAACTGATCTTCCGTACCAGTAAAATACCCTTAACACCCGGTTATGTGGTAATGGAATCAGGATTCCCGTCTTCACAGTCGTTTATTTTCACAAGAGTCATGAACGGTTGAACAGGCATTAGGATCTCCTTTTAGGTGGAGACCGCTAATGAGCATTCCGGCATGCGGTACATGTTACTGTATAATGGCTGGAACCAGGCAGATTCACGGATGTCGATCTGTTTGCGCTCATAGTTATTATCCAATGGAACGGTTGTAAACTTTATCCCGCCTTATCGGTATCATTATCCTTTGAAAAAACCTTATCTACAGCTATTGACATTTTCCTTATTCGTGCAAATACCCTATGAACGCAACTTACCGCTAACCGGAAATATGCGCCGGAAGCGGCTTGGGAGAGGTATGGCCCACTCTTAAAGGAAAAACAGAAAATTCAGGATGCGTCTTCATGATTAACGTGTCACAGGTAAAAAAATACACGCCTGCGACGCGAACGGGGGATCCTTGTGCTTAAAAATCATGCAGACAGGTGAGACGCTGTATTTAAATTAATTAATAACCACAAATGAAAACATCAATGCGTAAAACTGGCAACTTCATCCGTAAAAACCAGCGACTGCTGGCTGTATCCCTGTTAATGGCTTCGATCGTATCCTGTAAAAAAGGTGTTGTAGAACCTACTGTTGAAAATACGGAAGACCTGAATGCTTCTGTTTCAACAAGAGCGCTTGGCAGCAACCTTATTTGGTCTGATGATGCTGAATCTTCAAGTCTTTTCAGTACCTATGTAAGCAAACATACGGCAACTTCCTATGCTATTACAGCTGCATCGAACCCTGTTTACCAGGGTGTGAAGTCGGCCCGTTTCGAATTAAGGGACAGCGATCCTGAAGTTAAGAACGGAACGAGAACCGAGATCAGCTTCCCCGACGATGCAACCAACCTGAACCGCTGGTACTCATATGCTTTATATGCACCATCGGATAAGTTTAAATATGATGACGATGATGATGTTATCAGCCAATGGCACCAGGGTGGTGGTAAAACGCCGGCACTATGCCTTCGGGTAAGGAAAGACCGGATCTTTTTGCGTATACTGGGCACATGGGTAGATATAGGCGCCTTCGAAAAAGATGTTTGGCGTGCGTATGTCATTCACGTTAAACACTCATCCGGTTCAGACGGTTTAATAGAGATCTGGCGCGATGGCGTTAAGATCATGAACCGTTCAGGCGCGAATATGTATGCAGTTACAGGCGATATCCATAATCCGAAACTGAAAATGGGTATCTACAAATCGAACTGGAATGGCAGCGGTACCACTATGACCAATATACGGGTACTTTATTTCGATGATATCAGACTGGGTAATGAGAACGCTACTTATGAAGATATGGTGCCCACTAAAAATGGTTCTACACCTACCGAGCCAACCGAGCCTACCTCTCCGGATGATGGTACATCTTCGCAGCCTCCTGTAACTGAGCCTACAAGCCCAACAACAAGTAATAGCGTTATCGATTTCAAACTGGTGAACTCGCATACTGAAAAAGATGTAGTGTCTATTACCAACGGCGCAACCATCAGCCTGAGCGCGCTGAATATTGAAAAAGCGAATATCCGTGCGGTTGTTTCCGATGGCGCCAGCAGCGTGAAATTTGAATTGAGCGGCAAGCAAAGCAAATCATACACCGATAGCGATGCTCCTTATGCCCTGCACGGCGATAACGGCGATGGCAATTTCTACTATGGCAACTGGAACCCGCCTGCACTGGGTACCTATACTTTAAAGGCTACTCCATATTCAGCTAATAAAGCAACCGGTACAATGGGTACGGCAAAAACAATTACTTTCACTATCGTAAAGTAATAAAGGATCATAGGTATAATAAAGGTGTGCTTTCCGCCGAATGCGGGGGGCACGCCTTTTTTTATTAACTTTAATGAACTGATCCCTGCCCCCAATTCCCCAAATTAAAATTGTCAAATGTGATCCCTAAGGAACCCATATTGTTGCTCCTGATCTTACTATGTCAAATGATGCTGTATAGCCACAATGAAGAAAAAATGCATATAAATGAAGAACAAACGAATATAATTTACAGCGTAGATTTTGAACAAGAGGATCCCTTCCCTTCTTTTATATCAACTCAAATTGCTACTGCCTGGGGTTTGCAAATAGTGGAAAGCCCGGTTTACGAAGGCAAAAAGGCCGCCCGCTTCGAGCTCAGAGACAGCGACCCTGAAAACCATAACGGCACCAGGGCTGAAATATCTTTTCCCGGTGCTGATAATGCCATCAACCTCGAGCGCTGGTACGCCTTTGCCATTTATTTTCCCCGCAATGATTATGAGGCCGACACCAGCGATGAAGTTATAAGCCAGTGGCACCAGGGCGGCAAGGCTACGCCTTCCCTATGTATCAGGACCAGGAACAACAAGGTTCGATTGAGGATAAACGCCCGGCCCAAAGGCAAAGAGGTGATTGAAATGGGCGCAATAGAAAGAGAGAAATGGCAATATTACGTGATACACGTAAAACACTCCGCCACAGCCAGTGGTCTCGTTGAGATCTGGCGTAACGGAGTGTTACTGGTAAATCATAGTGGGGCTAATATGTATGATCCCGGTTCCGGGAACTTTCATACACCAAACTGGAAGCTCGGTGTATATAAATCATCCTGGAATGGAAATGCCAATACAAAAGCCCGCAAAAGAGTTGTGTATTTCGATGCTATTTCTATCGGCAATGAACATGCTTCATATGCCGAAATGAAGCGGTGAAGGGGTGAATGGTCAATGGGCTCGTGAAACGGCAAAGGTGAAACGTGAAATAACTCGCGATTGTTCAGATGTTATTACTATCTGGCGCCGCTCGAAATTCGAGCCGATTGCCGATTGCCTCAAGCTCCTTACAAAACAATGGCTCACTTGTTAAAATAAAATGCCGCTTTTCTACATTCACAGCTTCGTCGATCACTGCATTTATAAATTCGGTTAACCGGCCGCTGCCGGCAGAATGACAATACAACCTATGGATCTCAAACTTTTTATCGGCATCGGGATCGTTGTCTTTCTTAGGTGACAGCACATCGGTGTAGCTCACCCAGGCACAACATACCAGTGTACCATACTCCATCCAGGTATAACAATGTTGCCCTCTTTCAAGGCGGTAGGAAGCATCGTACATGAAATCCCATTTCGAAAGCCCCGTTTTTTTACTGGCTTTATAAGCCAGCAGGTCAATTATGTTGTCATGTGCCAATGGGATTTTTGCAGAAGGGTTATCGAATGCCTGTAACAGAAAGCTTTTTTGTTTTTCTTTTTTATGAAAAGCCCTGAACATGCGTTTTATCAGCGTCGCCGGGCTGTGGTGTTTTACCAGGTAGCCATACCGCTTCCATTGCAGTTCGATGGTCATCGGGCGTTTACCCGCGGCCACCAGGCGTGCATGGATCCACTTTCTTAACCGTCTTTTTATCCGGAAAGTTGGTTTGTTGCTGATCACCAGTTCATATACATCTTCATGGTCATTGGCCAGTTCTTCTTTGTAGGGGTCGTATCCCGGGGTAAGGTCGAAATAGCTATTGCCCTCGGCAGCCAGTTGTTGCGATAATAATACAAAGTGCAGAAAGCCGGGTGAGAACGACCTGGCGTGGGCGGGCGAATGGCAATTAATGCCGGCCAGGTACACCCACTCTTTTCCCTGAACGGCTACTACCGCGGCCACTAATTTATCGTCTACCGTTAAACTGGTAACATGCAGCAATTGCAGCCGGAACAATTCCAGCATAAAATCTTTTTTAGCCGGGTCTTCGCTGAAAGGGCTTTTATTGAACAGGGCGCTTTGCCTGAAATCGTACAAAACACTCATTTCGTTCAGGCTTTTTTCAAATTGTGCCAGATTGCTGATGGTCTCAAAACGAACTTCACCCAGTTTCTTTAACCGGTTCAGTTTATATTTGAAATGCTTTTTATGCTGAAAGATCTTTTCACTTCCTGTTCCCTTTAAATGTATCAGCGGGCAGGTATGCGATTGTATAATGCTTCGTTTACGCCATTGCCGGTCACCGGTTATCCATTTCATTGGCGTTCCCTGTGGCAGGAACCGGAGCGAAATATTGTAGTCCGGAAATTGTTTCAGTAATTCGGTCAATGCTTTTTTTATAAAAGCATCGCCGTCTGAAGGAACCACCAGCCAGGTTTGATACAGTGCTTCGTAATGCCCGGCTGCGGTAATGCGGCCGCTTTGCTTTTCTGCCGGCCCCTCAGCTTCATTGGTATTCAAAAGCGCCAGCGGCAGCAGGCCCCTGAGTTGCCCTTTCTCTACCACCTTTATAAGAAGCGGGCAATGTTCCTCGTGGTAAGCCTGGTACCAGGCCGTTACGAATGCCCGGCTTTGAAAAACCGTAGCCCAGGTACAGCTTTCGAAAAGCAGGTCCCAGCTTTGCCGGAACCCGCTATCGTTATTGAGAAGGGCAATCACAGCAGCTCCTTTTATCAACTCAAAGGAGTCGCTGTTGTTGTCGAACCGGGCCCCGGTTTCGATTACCGGTTGAGGTTTTACTTCCGGAACCGGGCTTTCATATAGATCGTTTGTAGTATTTGCAGCCGTGTTCATAAAATCACATTTACATTATTTGGTTGGGGTGTTCATTTCAGGCGCTGAAAGCCTGCCTGCTCAAATAACCGGTCGTCGTTACAGTCGGTTACTATAAATAATTTATTCTGAACGGTGTCGAGGGCCAGGGCATGGGCAATAGAGCGCAGGAACATTGGAAATCCTTTCCGGCCTTTGCGATGGCAGTAAATTCCCGACAGTGACAGAATAAAATCTTCGGTCTCGTTTCCATAATTGTACCCGGTAATTGCCGATCGCATGTTGGCGATCCAGGCGCAACCTAATAACAAACCGTTCTCCGTCCAGGTATAACAATGCGCGCCTTCTTCAAACCGGCGCATGGCATCGGTCAGAAATTCCTGCCGGCTGTATTTTATTTCGTGGTTGTCGAAATCGAGCAATTCTTTCAGGTTGTCATACTGCAGGTTGAATACGCTGCCTGCCGTACTTTCTTTTTGAACGGCCCAGGTTGTTGATGTTTTGCTTTGCCGGTTGATCTTTTCTATAATGAACCTGGCGGTTTGCACCACGCCCTGCCTGGTAACATGTATAAACTTTTCCTTATAAAGCGTATAGGTCCTTTTCGCTTTTTTCAGGGCGTCTGGTTTTATCCCGGCAAGAACAGTGGCTTTTTTGAAGTTATTGTTCAGTGCCGACTGCAGCCGGGTTAACATGTTATGGTACTTATTGCCGATGCTGAGCGTATAAGCTACCGAGTGACCGGTGGCCAGTATTTCTTTGTAGCCGTCTGCGCCGGGCGTAAGGTCAAATACTTCCACACCTTCTTCGGCCAGCAGTTTGCCCAGCATCAGAAAATGAATGATACCGGGGGAATGCCGCGCCAGAGCCGCCGCAAAGCAATTTATTCCCTGCAGGTGAAGCTGTTTGTTTGTGCCGATGCTCACATTGGCGGCAATGATATTGTCGTTGATCTTTAATACAGTTACATGCAGCAGGTGCTGTTTGAATAAGGAGAGTAAGAAGTTCTTTCTTACCGGATCGCTTTTAAAGGCCAGTTTATTGTACATGGCCCCTTTTCTGAAATCGGATTGCAGGGCCAGCTCGTCAAAAACACTATTGAATTCGTTGTAATCGGTAATGCGTTCGAATTTCAGATCGCCCAATCTTTTCAACCGGTTTATCTTTTCGCGCCGGTTCTTCTTTTTCAGCTCGGTTACGAAATGTTGTTCATTGATGACCATTACGGGCTGTGGGGAGCTTTTTACAAAACAGCGTTTATTCCAGGGCGAATCCTTTTTCGTGTATTGTAAAGGAACGCCGGCCGGGATGTATTTAAACTGGATCCTGTTGCGGGGAAAGAACCGGTACAATTTAGCGAGGGCGGTCTTTATAAATATTTCATCATTTTCATTTTCGGTAAGCCATACCTGGTACTCTGCCTGGCTGGCGCCCGCGCCGGTGATCAACCCTTGTTTATCTTTTGCCAGTGTAAGCAAACCGGTAAGTTTTCCGGCGTTCTCCGATTTTATGAGAATGGGCAGGTACGCCGATCCGTAAACGCGGTACCAGGTAGCCACAAAGCAAGGGCTTTGAAAAGCCGTAGCCCAGGGGCAGTTGTGATAAAGCTGGTTCCACTCGTCAAGAAAGCCGGGGTGCTCCAGCAATTTTAGAACCGGCGGGCCCATCAGCAGTTCGACGGTTCCTTTACCGGGTTGAGTGAAAGGGGCGATTGTTTTTTGGGTTGCTGCTGTAGCTATCATTGGCTATGGGAATTGTATGATTTCCTGTTATGGATTTATGAACCGCTTCCGAGATCTGTAACAGTTCACTCCGGGTTAGCTCCTGGTGTACCGGCACGGCAAACACCCGGTTGCGGAATGCCATGCTAAACGGAAATTTTTTTACCGGAAGTGATGGGTGTGCATTGCGCCAGAAAAGCAGCCCTTCAATGCCATACCGCCGTAATTTTTTAAGTACCGCATCCGCATCATTCGATTCTATGGGAAAGGCAAACGGGCTGGCGCCATGCGGCAATGTTTGAAAGGGCCGCGGTACCAGCAGCCGGTGCTCCTCGAGCAGGAACTGGTAATTTTCCCTTCTGCGTGCTGCCGTGGTTTCATCAACCAGTTTCGGCAGCAGTTTCATCGTCAGGGCTAAAGGCGGTGAGAACGGGTCGCCCATTTCGAACTCTTTATACGGACTGTGGTTCTTTTTTCTTCTTAACAGCTTTGTAAATGGTTTTATGAACAGGTGCACCGAACCTATAAGCGCCGATCGTTCCGCTACCCAGTTCACATGCCGTTTAAAAACCCGCCAGCCGCCCCATTGCAACTCCGAAGTGGGCCTGCCGGGCGGAACGATCATTACCACGGCGCCGCCATCGGGAATGCCGTAGGTCTTATACAGGCAAAATACCCCGGCATGGCCAAAAGTGCCAACAGGCTGCCCGTCTATTTCGCTAAGGAACGCCTGGGCAGCATCTTCAAAAAGCAGGAGGTTATTTTCGTTGCACCATTGCCGCCAGCGTTTGGCATCCTGGGGAAATCCAAGATAATGGATCAGGTAGAGTACGCTAACATCTGAAGTGAGCTGTTGTTCCAGGCTTTTGAGATCGGGCTCCAACAGTTCGTTCAGTTCGTAATACCTGATCTTCACCCCCGCCTGTATCAATGCTTCTATTTCACAACCATGATGGTAAGCCGGTACCAGCACCACATCCTTACTTCCCAGCCCCAGCGTGCGGCATGCATGCCAGATGGCATGACGCGCCCGGGAAAAAACACGGCAGCCATCGTCGTTCAGCGGAAAAGGAAGCCAGCCGGAGTTGTGCCTGAAATGAACATTGAGCGGCAATGTGGGCCAAATAGATAAACGGCGTGCGAATAACATGGTATTCAGGTTTTATTATACTGTAATTGTAGCTGGGTGTTGCTGTTTTTTTGAAACCGCTTCTTCAACAAAACGCGGTAAATAGGCCCAATACCAGCCTGCCGATTTCAATAAGCCGTCGCGTAGTGAATAGCGTGGATTATACCCCAACAGTTTTTTCGATTTCTGTATGTAGGCAAAAGGATGAACGGTGTGTTTTTGAGTAAACGCATTCATGATCTTCACGCCGGCTATACGCTGATCGAATGAGCTGAGGAATTCACGCAGGTATTTCGCCAGTTGGTTCAGTGAGGTGCGTTCTTCAAAAGTTATATTATATACCTGGTTCACCGCTTTGGTATTGGTGGTAAGAACGGCCAGCATATTGGCCTGCACTACATTGTCGATGTAAATAAAGTCATGGCTATACTCATCATCGACCTCAATTACGGGCGATTCATGTTTTATGAGTTGCATTACGAATTTTGGAATAACGGCGGCATACTCGCTGAGCGGGTCGTGTCGCTGGCCGAACACATTGGAATAGCGTAACCCGATAGTTTCCATGCCATGCAGCCTGGCAAACACATCGGCATACAGTTCATTTACATATTTCGAAACCGCATAGGGCGAACCCGGGTTTTCAGGTAATCCTTCTTTGGACGGCGTTTGGTGGTTACCGGAAAAAATGGCGGCGCTGGAAGCATATATAAAACGCTTCACCTTTGCTTCATGTGCTGCCACCAGCATATTTAAAAAGCCGGTTGCATTGATATTGTTCGTTGTTATGGGATCGTTTATTGAATCGGGTACCGATCCTGATGCTGCGTGGTGTAATACGAAATCAATTCCTTTGCAGGCAGTATTACAGGTGGTAATGTCGCGAATGTCGCCCTGGAGATATTCAAACGCCGGATGGTTGACGAAGGGCGCAATATTGCGGAAATGCCCCGTTGTCATATTATCAAGCACCCGTACTTTTCTGGCGCCTGCAGCCAGCAGGCACTCGGCTATGTGAGATCCGATAAATCCCGCTCCGCCTGTTACCAGGAACGAGGCTGCGGCTATTCTTCCGGTTTGGTTGGTGGTCAGTTGCATAGTTCACGTATTTAAAGAGGAATTAATATTTAAGCAGTTTTAAAGTGCGCACCTGTTGATCAGTTTGAATATTCACCTGGTACAAGCCGTTCGGCAGTTGGGCGCCATCGATCCGCACGTTGTTTCGGATGCCGGCTTCGGAAAAGCCCTGTTTTACCACTTTTACCATTCTGCCGGTAAGGTCATACAACGTAATGGTATACCGGCCCGCCTGCAATAAGCTGAAATCGATCGTGGTACTGTTGGTGAACGGATTTGGCCGGGCAAGGGCGGCCGCTTTTAAATTGCTGGTATTTGCCTCGCTCTGCTCCTGCATTGTCAGCTCCGGCGCTTTTGTAGTTGTTGCTTTCCTGGCCATAATTTCCGGTGTAACCGGATCCGAGGCCAGGACGCACACGGTTTGGAGCGGACTGGCGTTTTCATCCGAGGCCATTATTACGATACCGGGGTTGTATGCCTGGTGTGTGCTGGTGGTATATTCATACCGGTTCAGCCCTTTTCCACTCATTAATGTTATTGGCGGGCCGAACGCAATGGAAGATAACGACGATTCCCGGTAAAGGATATCGCTGCTGCGGGTACCATCGAAATTGTTGAGGTGTTCTGAATAGAGTACCCTGATTTTTCCCATTGCTTCATTCAAAACAACAATAGGCCTGTTCCCTTCTTTTGATGAGGTTACAGGGTACAGGTTGTCCCAGGTACCGTTCGGGCGGCGCACCAGTAATGAAATGGTTGGAAGGCCGTCTTTATCATAACCCGTTTTTACGGCGCAATACAGGACACCATCGCTGCCTGCCAGGATATTTATATAATCATCGGCCATTCCATTACCCTGCACCAATGCCGATTGTGAGGCCGGCACTTCGGGGTCAGACCACAGCGTTGGCGCATCGCCATCGTTATGTGTTCTGAAACCAAAGCGCTTGACGTTCTGGTTCGACCAGAATACCCCGATCTTTCCGGATGGCAGGGCAGTGATGGCGCAAATATCGCTACTCGTAATTCCAGAAGCAATGACAACCGGGGAACTCCATGTTGAATAAGGCGGGTCGCTGTGGCGCACCACTATATTTCCACTGTTGTTCGAGGCCAGCCAGAGCCGGTTTGTAGTATCTATATCGAGCGTTGTGGTGAGGGTTCCCGATTCAAATACAATATTAACGTTGGATGTTCTTTGGCTCCATTTTTTGTAGGTATGTAACACCGGGTCATATTCCAGTGAAACAAGATAGGAAGTGTTATTGGCGCCCCGGAACAGGATGGCGTGAACCAGGTTGCCCACTACCCTGCAATCGGACCTCGCATTCCCTGCAGTGGCGATCGATAATACGTCCGTCCATCCGGTGCCATCCAATCGGAAGACCTTTGTTCCATCGGAGGTAGAAAGGATCGACCACCATTTCCCATCATAACTCCAAATTTTTCCCTGAGGAATTTCCCTTGTGGTGGTAGATATGGTTATGGGGTTCACATCTGTTAAAGAAGTAAATCCCTGGTTGGGGTTGGCATTGATGGTATAGCTTTGTCCGCCGGTAAACCCGCCCTGCAATGCGTTACCGCCGGCATCGTTAATACCGGTATTATTATTTTTCACATCTAACCGGAGGTTGCCGCTTCCTGAAATTGCTCTTACCATTACATTCCATGTGGTGCTATCGGCGCCTGCCGGTGCAACTGCGTCGGTAAGGATGACAGATGTTGCTTCCATGGCTATTTTCATCAGCGTTCCCCGCACATTGCCACCAGTGGTGTGTAGAATGAAATCGGCAGCATCTACTCCCTGCACTTTTTTTGAGAATACTACCTGAAAGGTCACTGCATTGGTATCGGTAACCTCACTGGCCGGCAGTAGCCTGCTGATACTTGTTACAACCGGGGCCCCATTTGATTCAATAGTATAGGTTTCCCCGTTCTCAAAACCGGCGGCTATACCATTGCCTGCGGTATCGGTAATAC
>CBIHPC010000082.1:0-22146 GCA_966211305.1 uncultured Niastella sp. | reverse complement strand
AGAAAGAAGTGAATAAAGAAGCCCAGGGCTACACCGCCCAGCAGGAAAACAACAATTTCAAGAATCCCAACATACATCTGGTACCCCAGAATAACCAATACATAGTTCATAACGGCTTCGGAATTAGAGTATACACCGCATCACAGGTATGATCAATCTCTGCGCTATTTTTTCATGGGATCTTTGAAAAGAAGATAATGAAAAAACCACCGTACGGTGGTTTTTCGTATAGGAAATTTAATACAGTATTGCGATAAATGCAAAAAAGCGAACGATAAATTTAAAAACCTGTTTATCAGTCACTTACTAGCCTTTTACCAGGGTGCCAACCTTTTCTCCGCTAACTACCCGGCGCAGGTTGCCCGGCTTGTTCATATCAAATACGATGATCGGCAGTTTGTTTTCCATACAAAGGGTGAACGCCGTCATATCCATTACCCGCAGGTTTTTCGAAATACATTCCTGGAAAGTGATGGATTCGTATTTTTTGGCGGCAGGGTCTTTTTCGGGATCGGCGGTATAAATACCATCTACACGGGTTCCTTTCAGAATTACATCGGCCTGTATTTCGATGGCGCGTAACGAACCCGCCGTATCGGTCGTAAAATAGGGGTTACCGGTACCGGCTCCAAAAATCACCACTCTGCCTTTCTCAACGTGGCGGATAGCGCGGCGGCGGATGTATGGTTCAGCGATCTGTTCCATTTTTATGGCGCTTTGCAAACGCGTAAAAACGCCTATTTTTTCCAACATGGCCTGCATGGCCATTCCGTTGATCACCGTGGCCAGCATGCCCATATAATCGCCGTGAGCGCGCTCGATACCAGTTTCTGCTTCGTTCATACCCCGGTAAATATTGCCACCCCCGATCACAATGGCAACCTGAACACCCAGGTCGGCCACTTCTTTAATGTCATGAGCATATTGGGCCAGGATGGCAGGATCCATTCCAAAACTTTTATCCCCCATCAATGATTCGCCGGAGAGTTTTACTAAAATGCGCTTGTACTTTGGTAGCATGTATGACTGACCTTTTGATTTTTCGTGAATGCCCGCCCAAATGAACCAGCTCAGACGGGGTCAATGGTGACTTTTTATCTGTAAATGATCAATGACTGCCATTCCTTTAAGTGCGCCATTACGCGCGAACTTACAATTGCGGCAGCAACAACAAACCATAAACAATAAACCACAAACCTTTTAAGGCTGTGCAAAGAAAGGATTTTTTATTAATGTTTTTCACCTTTTGTGAAATGCTTTACAAACCCCTTTCAAAAAAAAGAGGGAAACTACCAAAAGCAGTTTCCCTCTTCATTTATTTCGAAAATAATTCGCGGATATTATCCTAAAGCCACACGTTTGAATTCGGTAACGGTTACGCCACCATCAACGCTCTTCAGGTAATCGCCAACGGTTTTTGAATTGTCTTTTACGAAAGCCTGGTTTAACAGGGTGCTTTCTTTAAAGAACGCGTTCAGCTTACCTTCGGCGATCTTGTTGATCATTTCCTCGGGCTTACCGGCCATTTTAGGATCAGTTTTGATCTGCTCGGTAACGATGGCGCGCTCACGCTCAACAGTAGCGGCAGGAACTGAGCTGGCATCAACAGCAACCGGGTTCATAGCGGCAATTTGCATTGCTACGTCTTTACCGGCTTCCGCGGCAGCTTTATTCATACCAACCAGTACGCCAATACGGTTTGCACCGTGAATGTACGATGCTACGAAATCAGCATCAACACGCTCGAACTTGGTGATACCGATCTTTTCACCGATGCTGGCCAGTTTATCGTTAACCAGGTCGGCAACTTTAGCGCCATTGATAGAAACTCCGTTCAGTTCATCGAGGCTTTTTACGTTGTTTGCAATAGCGGCATCGATGATGCTTTGTGCAAAGGCAACGAAATCGGCGTTCTTACCAACGAAGTCGGTTTCACAGCTTACGCAAAGCGTGATACCCGTTTTATTATCGGCTGTGGTTTTAGCCAGTACCACACCTTCTTTTGCCTCGCGATCGCCACGCAGTGCAGCAACCTTGGCGCCTTTTTTACGAAGCCAGTCGATAGCGGCTTCGAAATCGCCATTGGTTTCGGTCAATGCTTTACGGCAATCCATCATGCCCGCGCCCGTCATCTGACGCAGCTTATTAATATCAGCGGCAGTAATAGCAACACCTGACATAGTAATTTGATTATTTATATTTTGAAAATTTGAAAATGCGTCACAAATAACCCGATTCTGTTCAAATCATGTATCTGTGAAGCATTTTCATTTTATTAATTCTGTTCAGAAGCGTTATAACAGCACAAGTGTGCGACGCAAGTGAAGCTCAATAGTTGTTCTCAGGCCGGGCCCATAAAAGTGTTGCACATTCAACCTGCTCAAAAGCAGTGAGCGGGCAGGAACTTCGAAAACCTGGAACTAAGAACTATGAACTAACGTCTGCCACCGCCGGGTCCACGGTTACCGCCAGGACGGTTACCGCCACCTCTGTTCTGACCGCCACCGCGATGACCGCCGCCACCACCGTGACCACGACCGCCGCCACCATGGCCGCCGCCTTTGTTACCACCACGGCCACGACCAGCTTCAGCTTCGGCTTCAGCCAGCAGGCGTTGTGCTTTCTTTTCTTTTTCGTCATCTGCCTGATCGTCGGTTTCTTCGTCTTTAGCAGCCTGTCTTTCAGCAAGACCTTCAGCTATAGCAGCAGTAACGTATTGGGTAATGATTGCGATAGATTTTGTAGCGTCGTCGTTTGCAGGGATAGCAAAGTCAACTTTATTAGGATCGCAGTTGGTATCAACCATACCAAAAGTGGTGATGCCCAGTCTTTTGGCTTCTGCCAGTGCGATGTGTTCATGGCCGATGTCGATGATGAACAAAGCGGCAGGTACACGGCCCAGCTGGCTGATACCACCCAGTACTTTATCCATTTTATCGCGGTCGCGACCGAGGGTCAATTTCTCTTTTTTAGTAAGAACGTCTGCAGTGCTTTCGCTCAGCATTTTGTCGATGCTCTGCATTTTCTTAACGCTTTTACGAACGGTGTTGAAGTTGGTTAACATACCACCCAGCCAACGTTCGGTAACGAAAGGCATGTTCACTTTGCGGGCGCACTCGGTAACAATTTCTTTAGCTTGTTTCTTGGTGCCAACGAACATGATCTTTTTACCGCTGCGGGCGATCTGCTTTAAGGCAGCAGCCGCTTCCGTCAGGTGCTCGGTAGTTTTATTGAGGTCGATAATGTGAATACCTTTCTTTTCAGCAAAAATGTATGGTAACATTTTTGGGTTCCACTTCTTACGCAGGTGACCGAAGTGAACACCGGCATCCAGGAGCTGCTGTTGCAATGAAGTGTTATTTTCCATTTAACTAAGTTGAAAATGTGTGTTTGAAAAATTTGATAATGACCACAAGCGCTTCCAAAACGCGCTCCGCCATAGAGCGGAGGCGTTGGTATGGATTAACGTTTGCTGAACTGGTAGCTGCGACGAGCTTTTTTGTGACCGAATTTCTTACGTTCAACAGATCTCGGATCGCGTTTCAGGATACCGGCGGCTTTCAAAGCAGGACGGTATTCAGCGCTCAGTTCGAGCAGCGCACGGCCGATGCCCAGTTTTGCAGCTTCAGCCTGACCTTTCATACCACCACCGGCAGCATTGATCTTAACATCAAATTTATCGAGAGACTGAATAGCTTTAAGAGGCATTTCAACCTGGTTCTGTAAATAAACCAGTGAAAAATATTCTTTGTAATCTTTATCGTTTACAGTGATCTTACCGGTTCCGCGTGTTAACCAGATACGGGTCACAGCTTCTTTACGACGACCTACGGCATTTTTTTGCTTTTCCATGTATGATTTACAATTAGAAAGTTAATGATTGAGGTTTCTGTGCAGCATGCTCGTGTTGGTCGCCGGCATACACAAATAATTTCTTGTACATTTTGCGGCCAAGGCGATTCTTTGGCAACATACCTTTTACCGCTCTTTCTACTACTACTTCGGGACGACGACGCAGCAGTTCGCGGGCTGTTTCAGATTTTTGTCCACCGGGATAACCTGAGAAGGTCAGGTATTCTTTTTCCTCGGTTTTGTTGCCGGTGAATTTTACTTTTTCGGCATTGATAACGATAATGTAGTCTCCGCAATCGACATGTGGCGTATAGTAGGGCTTGTTCTTACCACGAAGAATAGCCGCTATTTTCGCGCACATGCGTCCCACGGTTTGATTGGTACCGTCTACAACATACCAGTTGCGTTTTACGGTAGCCGCATTCGCATGTTGGGTAGTGAAATGTAGTTTGCTCATTTTTAAAAACTTTTGGCTGAAAACCTTTTTTATAAGCCTCAGCCGGTTAAGAAATTAAACAGCAGCGCCATCCCGCCTGCCGTTTCCGCCTTAGTTGGGTAACTAAAAACGGGTCGCAAAGATAGGTTGTTCATTTTGGCACAGCAAACATTTACGCCATTAATTTTTTATCGCATCTTTGCAATGAATTGATTTTCAATAAATATTTTGACATATTATTTTTATCACTACCTCAAAAGCGCGCTTGGCAAGGGTTTGGGGATTCTATGACTGGTAACTTTTGGCAGTTTGTGCGCTCAAATCGTATCTTACGAAAAATCAAAATCCTCCCAATAACCATGTCCATCCACCACCTCGGTCGCAGCACATTTGGCGATGTTGCCAACACCGGAAACCTGATGCCTCTTGAAGAAGCCCATCAACTACTTAACGACTGGGTACCCAATGACCGCCTGCGCCTTCATATGAAACAGGTGGCCGCCGTTATGAAAGCATGGGCCATAGAACGAGAAAACGCCGATGAATTGACCGCCCGCAAATGGGAACTTGCCGGCCTGCTGCACGATGCCGACTGGGAAAAACATCCCGATGAACATTGCCGTATTATCATAGAAGAACTCGAACGCCGTAACATCGACCCCGAAGTGATCCATTGCATCGCCTCGCATGGCCCGCGCTATTTTGGGGTTGAACCGAACAACACGATGGACAAAATGATCTATGCCTTTGACGAATTATCGGGTTTTATTCACGCCGCCGCCCTTATTCGCCCCACCCGCTATGAAGGCATGGATGTAAAAAGCGTGCTGAAAAAATTAAAAACACCTTCCTTTGCCGCCCAGGTAAACCGCGATGATGTCACCGATGCTATTTCCCGCATCGACATTTCGCTGGAAGAAATTATTCAGTTCATAACCGACCATCAGAAAGACGTACAATAACCCGTGGCTATAATCCAATATTCACTATTTTACAAATACACACCGATCTATTTGCGCTATGAAAAAATGGTTTCTGGTAACGGTGATAGTTATGGTTGCAGCAGTTGCCGGCATTTATATCTACGTTCCCGCCAGGTTGAACATTGTTCAAATTACACCGGTTACGGGTACCGTTCCCGGCGTGTACAGGGTGTTAACCAATGGTCAAAAATGGCAGCAGTGGTGGCCGGGAACGAGGGCAAGTAACTCCTTCCTATTTAACAACGCCTCATTTACGGTCACAAAGAAGCTGCGGAATACACTTGAGATCGATATTGACCAAAACGGTCAACCGCTTAATAGCACTTTGCATATTTTTCCCGTAGCCGGCGATACCATCAACCTCAACTGGTCGTGCAGTTTCACCACCGGCACTAACCCGGTTAAACGTATTCAACATTACCGGCAGGCACTGGCCTTAAAGAACAATATGGATTCCGTGCTCAGGCATTTTAAAACCTTTGCCGAAAAAAAAGAAAACATTTACGATATTACCTTTCAGGAAACCATCTTCAGGGATTCGTTTCTTTTAAGCACCAAAACCTACCAGCCTCAGTATCCCGGTGTGTCTGCAATTTATTCGCAGTTAAACACACTTAAGCAATACAGCGCAGCCCACCGGGCCCGGCAAACCGGTAACCCTTTTATAAACGTTACATCGTTGAGCCCTTCAGGTTATCAATTGATGACGGCCATTCCGCTCGACAGGCAAATACCCCCAAATGCACAATTCTTCAACCAGCGTATACCCATGAACCGTTTTCTTGTTACAAGGGTGCATGGGGGCAACGCTGCCGTGGACCATGCCATGCATCAATTTCAATTATACATACAGGATTATCAGCGAACGGTAATGGCGCTCCCTTTTCAACAGCTTGTTACCGACAGAAGTGCAGAACCGGATACTACGCGGTGGATCACTGACATTTATTACCCTTTATTTTGAGAACTGTACCACCATAACGCTGTCGTTATTGCGGGCCAGTATATACGCATTCCTTTTTCCTATATCAATTTGCTGAATTCGCCGCACCTGTCCTTTTGCCTTTATTCCATTGGTTTGTTCAACATCAAACCGGCCCCGGCCCCTGTTCAATAAAATAGTACCCCAATCGGCATCGTAGCGCCCCATTTCAACGTTGTTATCATAAAAATTTCCACCCAGCAACAGATCGGGCAGGCTGTCATTATTCGCATTTACTACTATCACATCGCGATAGCCCGTTAACTGCGCCTGCCAGGGCAGTGGCTGTATCGCAAATTGCATGTGGCCATCGTTTATGAGAATGGCATTGTAAAAATAATTGGCCACAAACGCGTCATCCGGATTTACTTTGGCAGAAGCAAACAATTGATTCAATCGCGCTTTGGCAAAATCCCCCGCATACAAAAAATCCTTTTTCAACACCGGCATTTTCTTTTCCAGCTCGGCTTTATTGGCAAACGGTATTTCCTTGCCCTGCACGTAGTACGTTACTACCTGTTCCTTTTTACCGTTCCCGTCAAAATCATTGTAGTATAAACGCACCGGTTCCTGATCCGATGCCTTCAACCGGCTGTTCGTTCCGAGATTACCCGCTATGAGATCAATATCGCCATCATTGTCAATATCGCAAGGTGATACAAAATTCCACCAACCTTTTTTATCAGTAAGCGCCTTGCGGGTAAACTGGCCGCTGTTGTTGATCCAGGCATCGATACCGCCCCACTCAAATGAACAAACGAGGTCATGATCGCCGTCTTTATCGAGGTCGGTCCAAACCGCTCTTGTCACAAAACCGGCATTGCTTAGCTCTTTTGCATGGGCAGCGGTAACATCTTTGAACTTACCGGTACCGTCATTTTGTAACAGATACGACTTTGGGATTTCTCCATACGCCCAGGGCCTGGCCCTGCCGCCTACAAACAGATCAACATACCCGTCTTTGTTAAAATCAGCCGGCACAATGCAGGAAACTGTTTCATATATACCCGTGAACGCATTGGGCAAACGGGCAAACAGCCCTTTCCCGTTATTCAGGTACACCCGCGGCAACAGATGCTCATCATTACCGTAAAACTCATTGCCTCCGCTGGCGATTATCAGGTCATTGAATCCGTCTTTGTTAACATCGGCTATACAGGCGTCCACATCTTCAAACGTACTGTCAGCCTCCAAAGCAGGCTGGCTGGTTCTGTAAAATGTTCCGCCGGCTTTTTGTAAAAACAACCCGCTTTGCTGCCATTTGGCCGAACCGATAAATACATCCTGCAACCCGTCGTTATTCATATCACCTACCGCCAGGGCAGGCCCTTCGGTTGAAAGCATATGCGGCATCAACGGTTCACGGTCAAACTCCGGAAAGTGATTTTCCTTATGCAGGTATTGTAACCGCACACTGTCTGTAATATTGGTGAGGATTGAAGTGGTATTTTTTTTATAAGAAGTTATTTTATGATAATCGAAGACCGGCAGTCCTTTTTGCCAGGTCATTGTTATTTGGGAAGAACCGGCCGGAATGTTTATCGGCTGCCAGGTATTATCGGGCCATACCAAAAAAGCGGAATCTATCTTTATTTTATCCAGCCCAATGTGCAGGGGTATTTCTATAGCCGACATAAACCCATGCACGCCCTGTTTTTCATACAGGTTTATGTGGCCGTTTGCAAACAACACCGCTTTGGCGCCAATGCCATTGATATTGTTCGCGGGCCCTTTGAGCCTGAGATCGATATAGGGTTTGTCGTGTTTGTCGTTGCTTTTATTTTCATACACCAGCGCCGGCTCATTGATATTGTTCACCACTACGTCAAGATCGCCATCGTTGTCAAGATCGGCATACACGGCGCCGTTTGAGTAAGTAGACTTATTATCGCCCACCTGTTTTTCTATATCGGCAAAAGCAAGATCACCATTGTTCTTAAAGAATTTATTGGGAATTTTTATTTGCGGGAATTTATCGATGAGAGCCATGTCCTTTTCGTTTATCTTATCGGCCCGGAGTTTGTTTTGTATCTCTTCGTTTGAAATGTAATTGATGTAATCGATATCGTTCATGCGTTTGGGAATGCCATTCGACACGAACAGGTCTTTCAATCCGTCGTTATCAAAATCCAGCCATAAAGCGGCCCACGACCAGTCGGTAGCATACACGCCGCTATATAAACCAACTTCGCTGAAGGCGCCATTGCGGTCGTTCAGTTGCAGGTTGTTCCGGGTATACTGGTAACTATACCCGCTCTTTAGTTTCAGGTTATAAATATCCCAGGCATCTTCACCCAGCGATCTTTTCAATATATACGGGTCGGCGGGCAGCATATCCATGGTTATGATCTCTGAGAAGCCGTCGTTATTTACGTCGGCTATATCAACTCCCATGGTATATTGGCTGGTATGCATCACGCAACGGCTAAGATCGTCCCTGAATGTGCCGTTGCGCTGGTTCAGATACAGATAATCGTTTTCATGGAAATCGTTTCCTATATAAATATCGGGGTACCCATCCAGGTCTATATCACTTACCGCTATGCCCAGCCCGTACCCAATGGCCGAACTGTTTATCTGAGCATCTTTTGTAACATCGGTAAACCGTGGCGCAGCTGCATCTGTACCATCATTTCTGAATAACCTGTCTCCCGATAGCGGATGATAGGTTCCCAGGAATTCGTTACGCGGCTGAAAGGTGCCGTTTTCATGTACCGAATGATTCAGCAGGTACATATCAAGATCGCCATCCTGGTCGTAATCGAGGAACGCCGCCTGCGTACTGAAGCCTGAAAAACCGAGTCCCAACTCTTTCGCCCTATCTGCATAATGTGGTAGCCCGTTCTTATCAATTCCTGTGCAGATCAAAAACTGGTTATGGCCTTTCAACTGTCCGTAATTGCCAACCCGGCATATGTAAATGTCCTGCAGCCCATCATTATTGATATCAACAATAGAAACGCCGGTGCTCCACCCATGGTCGTTGGGCAAACCGGCGGCGGCAGATACGTCTTTAAAATGCAATTTGCCTTCGTTCAGATACAGTTTATTCGCAGCCTGATTGGAAGCGAAAAAAAGATCCGTCAATCCATCATTATTGAAATCAGCAGCGCCCACACCCGCCCCGTTGTAAAAGTACATGTAGTGAAAAATATTGAACGAATCGGTTGGCGTTAAGGTATTGGCAAATTGTAACCCGGTACTGGAATTGTCCAACACTTCAAACAACGGGGATTGTTTTTCCTCGCTGTTGCACGCAAAATTTATATGTAAGGCCAGCATCATCAAACAAAAGCCCGCCCATTGCTTACTAAAGACCATAATCTGCTATTCGTCTGTTTACTTTTTTAAACGGTACAATACCGGGTAATCGTTATTTCTTGCAAATAATACGTAATTCATGCCTTCACCGGTAACCAGTGTAATATCCCGTACTTCGCCATCAACCTGCACACCTGTTTGCCGTGTTGGCAGCCAGGTGAAACTGCCTTTTCCGTTATTGATCAATACTTCGCCATAGCTTGCATCGAGTTTGGCAAATTGCGGCGGAAAGCCCGATTTGTTTCCTCCCAATACCAGATCGGTAAACCCGTCTTTATTAAGATCGGTACAAAGAATGGCATTCATCATTGACAATTGCACCTGGTACGGCAGGGCCTGAACCGTAAAGCTGCCGTTACCATTGTTGACGGCTACACATGATTTTGTATAGTTAAACAGCCTGACGTTGCTTTTATCGAGCAGTTCTTTTTTGAACAGTTCCTGTATCGATCTTTTTGCGTAATCTTTATTCTTCAGGTTCTCTTTTTTTATGGAAGGAATTTCCTCCTGCATCTCCCGCTTTAAAAAAACCGGTACATCGCGTTTTTCAACCGAGCGGGTAAGGATCTTATCTTCAGAGCCGTTGCCGTTATAATCGTTGATCCATAATTTAACCGGGTTTTCCCTATCGGGCCGCAGGTAAAAATTATCGCCAACATTCCCCAGCACCAGGTCGGTTCTGCCATCATTGTTTATATCTGCAGCCACAACGGTTTGCCACCAGCCGTATAGTTCGTTCAAATTGCTTTTAACTTCAGTGAACCTGTCGCCATTGTATGAAAATATGCGTGGCGCCATCCATTGGCCGGTAATGACCAGTTCCCTGCCCGCATCCCCGGCCACATTGGCCCATACGGCCCCGGTAACCATTCCAATATTGGCAATATCCGGGTTGTTGGTTTTCGCCATATCGGTAAACTGACCATTACCGTTATTGACATAAATATAACTGATTGGCGCAACTCCATAATTGCGGGGCGTGCTTCTGCCGCCCACAAACAGATCGAGATCGCCATCGTTATCGAAATCGTCGGCCGCCGCTATGCCTGTGTTCATACCATCGCTGTGAAATGCAGTTGCGCTGAGGGTGAAATTTCCTTTACCATCATTTTTTAGCAGCCTGCATTGCATTTCACGGCTGTATGGCGGACTGTTATTGCCACCCGGCCCAACAAACAGATCGGCGTCGCCGTCTTTGTCACAGTCGAAGAACAATACGGCCTCATCTTCAAAATCTTTGAACTGAAGGAATACCGGCACCTGCTTTTTTACAAAGCCGCCGCTTTTTTGTTGCAGGTAGAGTTGTCCCGGATGGCCTTTGGAGCCACCGATGTACATATCCTGTAACCCATCGCCATTTACATCGGCGGTTGCCACCTTTGGCCCTTCGCGGGAAAGTAGTTCAGGAATATTCCGTTCGTAATAGAAATCTACATAGTCATCTTCTTCATGTTTCTCAAATGCCTGCTGCACTGCTGTAAACAGCAATGAGTTGTTCTGCATGCTATCAATCTGTATACTCCGTGCGGCTGTTGATTTTGTAATCACCAGTGTTGTATCGACGGCCGGCTTATGAAATACGGTAACCGTACGGTCGGGCCACATTATCATCAGGGAATCAACGCTTGTTGTCTTTCCCAAACCGATAACCTGTTTATAATCCATTGACGATTGAAATCCCCGGCTGGGCACTACTTCGCGGGTAATGATGGCGCCGCCTGCATGTACCACTATTTTGCTTCCTATGGCATACGTGTTACGGTCATTGCCTTTCAACAGTACACTGAGATAATGGTTTGAATTCTGTTCGCGGGAATGGTTCCTGTAAATAAATGCAGGTTGATTTATATTGTTTACGATGAGGTCGAGATCGCCGTCATTGTCAAGATCGCCATAAGCCGCGCCATTCGAGAAGGAAGCCTGGGTGAACCCCCATTCATTACAGGCATCGGTAAACTGCAGGTTACCGAGATTTCTGAATGCTTTGTTTACAACCGCCGTTTTGGGAATATGCTCCAGCACCTCATGCACTTTTTCTTTTTTACCGGTCAGAACCATCTTTTGTATAACATCATTGGCGAAAAACTCCATAAAATCGAGATCGGTAACATCACGATTGACGCCATTGCAAACATAAATATCATTCAGTCCATCGTTATCGGCATCGAACAAAAGGGCGCCCCAGCTCCAGTCGGTGGCATAAACGCCACTGTAATTGGCTACATCGGAAAAGGTGCCATTGCCATTGTTCACCTGCAAACAGTTTTTCATGTACTGGTGATAGAACCCTATTTGCAATTTGTTGCGGTACTGATCGATGTTATCGAACGCCCCCAGGGTTTTTAAGCGGTAGTCGTTATCGGGCAGCATATCGGTGGTGAAAATATCGGCATGCCCGTCGTTGTTTATATCGGCAATATCGGCGCCCATGGAGGAAAAGCTGTTCTGCTTCATGCATTTCTCCATTTCATCTTTAAAGGTGCCGTTCTGCTGGTTCACGTATAAATAATCACGTTCGTATGAGTCGTTGGCAACATAAATATCAGGGTAGCCATCGTTATTTACATCGCCTACCGAAACGCCCAGCCCGAAGCTCATTAACGTTCCATGGATACCCGCTTCTTTATTCACTTCGGCAAAACGGCCGTTATCATTGCGGTACAGGTGGTCGCCGCCATCCTTTACAAAATCGGCTACCGGCCATTCCTGTGCAGGCAACTCGCGCCGGTTGGTATAACCGAGCGTATTCACCGGCATGGGGCTGTTATCGATCATAAAACAATCGAGGTCGCCATCGAGATCATAATCAAAGAACGAAACCTGTGTTGTATATGCTGAAACCGCCAGGCCGTACTGCGCTGCAGATTCGGTAAATGTGAGGTTATGATTGTTGATATAAAGTTTATTACGGCGGTTGCCCGATTTCATATGGCCCGAATTGCAGATATACAGATCGAGCCAGCCATCGGCATTGATATCGGCCATTACCACACCGGTGCTCCACATGCTGTCCTGCCGCATGCCGCTTTTTGCGGTAATATCCTCAAATTTAAAATTGCCTTTGTTCAGGTACAGTTTATTCTCTTCCATGTTGGAAGTTAGCAGCACATCGGCCAGGCCGTCGTTATTGATATCGCCAATGGCCACCCCGCCACCGTTATAAAAATTACGGAATAAAAAACTGTTATCATACTCCTGGTCTACTACGGGGTTATTGAATTCGATGCCGGTATTTTCAACCAGTTCAAACAAAACGGAATGAACATCTTTCGTGTCGCTGCATGAAAAACAAAAAAGACATCCAACGAGCAAACAGCCATGTAATATTTTTATATACATCCGTATAGGATCTTAATGACATTAAAAAGTGTACTTACCCGTGAGAAAGGACAAAGGTCATTATTCAATAATGACCTTTGAGATGTACATTAAATTTACTCAATTATGTTATTCGCCGTAGCCGGGATTTTGTTTCAAATTAGGGTTTGCCAGTAATTCATCGGGCGCAATGGGAAATAGCAGGTTCCGTACCGGATCGGCATCGGCTTCCTTCAACGCCCATGCCTTCAGGAATACCCCAAAACGTATGAGATCCTGTCTTCTCCAGCTTTCCCAATACAACTCGCGGCCTCTTTCGGCCAGTAAGGTATTCGGATCATACACGTCGGCCTCGTTCACAAGGGTAATTGAGGCAAGCGGTGTTGCGCTGCGGGCGGCCCGCAACCCATTTACCAAAGTGAGGGCGCCGGCTGTATTAGGCGTAGATTGACGTAGCATAGCTTCCGCCACCATCAGTACTACATCGGCATACCTGAATATTTGTAACTGATTCCGCTGATTACCGCCTGTATAGGCTGTGTAATCAGGCGGATACTTAATAACCCGGATCCCCGCCACTTCCAGTCGTGACTTGTCGGTTTCGATCAATTTCACATCTGAGGTAAATGACAATGGATTACCCTGGCGGTCCTTTATTGGCACGCCGTTCTCATTTACCTGTTGTCCTACAACCAACCCTGGCTTTAATCCCGATTCATCCGTTACACCGGCATAAGGTACGCCGCCCAATCTTTTATCGGTTGATCCGAAAGTATTGTAAAAGTCAGCTACTGTAGTAAAGCCATTCCAGCCTGCGCTGCCAAAAGTGTTGTTTTTATCCCAGGAATTATAATGCAGCGTCATCATCCACCGGGCATTGATACCGCCGCTGTTTATTCCGTTAGAATTGGCCGCTCCCGTATTTGGCCATGCAAGGATCCGTTCTCTTGAAAGGGTTGCGTTGGATGGACCAAAATTGTCAAAGTAATTGGGAGTAAGGCTGTACCTGTTACTGTTAATAATGGTATTTCCCAGGGAAATTACTTCCTGCATATCGGCATTGTCGAACGACGGCGCCTGCTTGTTTAAAAATGCGCCTTTGTTTAATAACACCTTCATCAACAAAAAACGGGCGGCATCCGGACTGGCCCTGTATGGGAGGTTTGCGTCGGGTAATTGAGAAATAATGCTTCTTAATACAGTTGTCAACGTATCAACTGCCTCTGCTGGCGTCATCACCGGGGCAGGGCCGATAGCGTTGTACTCAGAAACCGGGCGATAAGGAACCTGTCCGTACAAATCTAAAAAGTAGAATTGGGCAAGCGAACGCAGGAACAGCGCTTCAGCCCGTTGGGTAGGATTGGGATTGAATGCCAGTGTAGTGATAGCACCGCTTTCCAGTTGGCCAAGGCCATTGAACACATTTTTTATCTGGGTATGAATGGTGGTCCAGGTATGCGCATGCAATACCCGCCATACGCCATTGTCGTCCCAGTCGCCACCGCGTACCGGAATCAACGCTTCGTCGGTAACTGTTTCCTGCAGCGAGAACATAAGGTCCTGGCTATGCATTAAACCATTCATACTGTTATATGCACCAGTTAATAATGCTGCCACATCTGAAGAACCGGTTCCGCCAGGTGTGGTGAAACTGTCGTTCAATTTCTGGTCAAGTTTGGTACAACCCAGCGACATCAGCAAACCGGCGGTAAAAATATATTTAAGTGTCATGATCGTTAATTTTGAGCGACTGTTATAAAGAAAAATTAAGTCCAATCAAATAGGTCCTTTGTGTAGGATAGCCGATGTAATCGACACCCAGCGAAGGAATACCGTTCAATGCTTTATCAACATTCACTTCAGGATCGAACCCTTTATATTTTGAGATCACAAATACATTATTGGCAGCAACATACACGCCCAGGTTCTTTAGATACTTACCTACATCGCCGAAGGTGTATCGTAATGTAGCGCTATGCAGCTTGAAATAGTTTCCGCTTTCGAGGAACCGGGTTGAAGTGGTGATAGGGTTTGCCGGGCTTTCCGTTGAATTCACCAGGTCGCTCGCTATATTTCTTCCCCCTATTATGTTTGAAATATTCAAAACGCTCATGGCTGTATTGTTATACAGTTTATTGCCGAATGAACCGTGCGTGCCCAGATTCAGGCTCCATTTTTTATAGGAAAGATCTGTGGTGAAGCCAACATAAGCGCGTGGATTTGGGTCGCCGGTATAATCGGGTTGTGCTGAATATATACCGATACCGTCTTTATCATATCCCTGAAATTCGGGAAGATAAAATACATTCACCGGCTGGTCGTGTGCAATAGCTTCGGAGAAAGCACCTGATGTTCCCTGTCCGTGCAGGCCGCCGGTTAAGGCCAGGGGCGCTTTACCCGCAGCCGGGAAAATAAACTTGTTCTTTACAAATGTTACATTGGCATTGGCGCTCCAGTTAAAATCCTTACCCATAATGATATCGCCCCACAAACCAAGTTCAACCCCGCTATTGCGCACATAGGCGCCGTCGAGGTTCTTATATTGTACGCCACCGGCGCCGGTCGGTTGCGGTACTACCGAAAGGAAAATGGGGTCCTTTGTTTTCTTATAGAAGTAATCGACCACCCCGTTCAACCTTCTTCCCAATAATTCAAAATCCAAACCGACATTATAAGACTCTACCGTTTCCCACTTGAGGTTGGGGTTCCCGAAGTGATTGGTGGTAATTGATCCATAGCTTGAATACCTGTATACATCGAGGGCTGCATCGGCAGGGAACTCCTGGTTACCGGTTTGACCATACCCTAATCTTAATTTCAGGGTGTTGATCAGAGAGTGATTCTTCATAAAATCTTCATCCGAAATAGTCCATGATGCGGCCAGGGAAGGGAAGTAGGCATACCTGTTTTCCGAACCGAACTTACTGGAGCCATCGGCCCTGAGGGTAAACGTAAGAGCATATTTTCCTAAATAATTCATAATGGCCCGGCCAAAATAACTTTGTATTTCCACTGTGGGATCCCTGAATGAACTGGTATTCAAATTAGCCCGGTTACCATTGTCCATATTATCATAGTAGTGATTGGCAACCCGGTTTTGCTGTAAGAGGTTATAGTTAAACCCGTATACCGATGTAGCGCTTCCCCACCATTGTGTTTTCCAGTATTCATACCCTACGAGGGCATTTAACGACAGGTCGTCAGCAATGTCCTTATTGAAATTCAATGTATGGGTAAGAGTTTGAGAGAACAGGTAATTGTTCAAGACTGCTGCGGCGCCTGCACCATCGGCATTTCCGCCCGTGCCTTTTATCCAACCCTGCAGTTCACCCTTACGGTTTCCGGTACCATAATTAAGACCATAGATGAGCCGGTATTCGAGCCAGTCGGTGAATTTATACGCTGCATTCACATTACCCAGCACGGTGGTCTGATTGGCAATATCATTATAAGCATCTGACAATGCCAGCGGGTTCACCTGTCCGCTTGGGTTCTCCTGGTTGTACAGTCCGTTGGGCCGAACCAATGGAAGGGTTGGGTTCCAGATAAGCGCCAGAGAAATGAGTGTACCGTTACTACCGGCGTCCTGGGCAATTGGCGCAATACGTTCTCCTACGTTAGCTGCTGTAACATTGAAATCAATGCTTAGTTTTCTGTCAAGGAATTTGTACTGGCCATTGAAATTACCGACATATTTTTTGAGATTGCTTTTTAAGATGATACCATCCTGGTCGCCCGCAAAGAACGAGGCCCTGTACTTTCCATTGTCATTGCCTCCGCTTAGCGCAATAGAATAATTTTGGGTAACGCCATTTCGAATTATTTCATCGAATGGGTTAATGTTGGCGCCTGAATCGGAAATAGGGGCTCCGTACTTGGCTAACGCGGCCCTGTAGCCACTGGCACTCAGCACATCTATCTTACGCATAACATCGCTAAAACCTACGGAGGCGTTCGCTTCTACCTTTGCGGGACCCATAGCTCCTTTTTTAGTAGAGATCAGGATAACCCCATTGGCGCCCCGGGAACCATAAATAGCCGATGCTGATGCGTCTTTCAACACCTGCACATCTGAAATCTCATTAGGATTTATAAAAGTAAGCGGATCGCTGGCAGGCGTGGTGCCTACGCCGGATGGGGCAAAATTAGGCCGGGGCGTACGGCCGTCGAGTATAACCCCGTCTACAACATACAAAGGCGTATTGCCTGTTCTGATGGAGTTGTTTCCTCTGATCTTTACGATCGTAAGCCCACCCGGCTGACCACTGCTGTTAGTGATCTGCAAACCGGGCACCTTACCTTGCAGTAACTGTTCCGGTGTGTTGATCTGCCCGCGGTTGAAATCCTTGGCAGTAACAGTAGCCACCGAACCAGTTATATCTCTTTTACGCGCTGTTCCATAACCCACTACCACCACTTCATTCAGGCTACTCTGGCTTTCGGCTAAAACAAGATTAACTGTGTTGTTTGTTGAAATATCAACGTCCTGTGAAGTAAAGCCTACCGCACTAATGGTAAGCGTTTTGGTTGCATCGGGCACCGTTAGTCTGAAAAATCCGTCGGTACCGGTAGTGGTACCTCCCTGGGAACCTTTAATAATTACAGATGCGCCAACAATGCCGGCGCCCTTACTGTCCCTGATGTTTCCCGTAATTTGTTTTGTTTGAGCGTAAACGTTGAGAGAATAAATAACAGTCAATAAAGGCAGTAGTGTTGCCTTTAGCAATCGTTTTGAGGGCATAATAGTAGTCGTTATTGGTTATATAATTGAGAATACCAATTGCGTAACCTATACACAATTATACTTAATTTCCAACACTCCAAAAAATAATTAAGCCGGTCTGGTGGCGGCCTGCCTGAACATTTTGCTACGTTATAGAGCCTTAACTAAAGGAGTTATATGCCGTTATGTTGCAGTTATAATAAGCAATAACCCCGGTAACAGCGATGGTATGACTAGTGTTCCCTATAAAAAAAGACAGCCTTTCGTAAGAAAAGCTGCTTTATATGATCATTTAAAATTATAGGCTGGTATTATACCGGCATAGGGGCCTTGGTTTTACCGTTAGTAGCGTTGAAGCGGTATAATTTTCCGGGGCGGTGCGGAACGTCCTGTTCCAGCTCATTCATATCCTCGAGCCAGTTCATGAGGAAGAACTTCTTTCTGAAGTTACGGCGATCCATTTTAACTCCCAGTATGGCTTCATACAGGTTTTGTAACTCACGGAGGGAGAACTTTTCGGGCAACAGATTGAATACGATAGGGTGTTCTTCGATCTTTGACTGCAGGCGGCGCAAGCAGGTTTCGAGAATGGTTTTGTGATCGAAGGCCAGCGTAGATATTTCATTTACAGGGTGCCAGTGCAGTTCATTATCGCTGTACACGGGCTGATGGTCTTTGATATTTATCAATGAATAATACGCCGTGCTGATCACACGGCCGGCAGGGTGCCGGTTCACTTCGCCAAAAGTGTACACCTGTTCGAGGTATACGTCATCGAGACCGGTACGGTCTTTCAATACGCGGTAAGACGCGGTGTCGATATTTTCATCGGGGCGAACCAGGTCGCCCAATAAAGACCATTGATTATTAAACTCTTCGAGGTCTGACTTGATAAGTAATACCTTCAGTTCATTTTTGTCGAATCCAAAAATTACACAATCGACTGAGATGGCGATCTGAAAAAACTCACGGTCTTCAGAACGTAATTGGTGAATGGTTCTTTGTAATGCTGTTCCCATGGCTATTAGCTAGATTGTCAGGGTTAAGAAAACTGATTTATAAATTCCAACCTGTTGTTGTAAAAACAGACTGGCTTAACTGGTTTCAAGCGTACGGGCCGGGAATCATCATCTCATGTAACCGTGTAATAACTAAGGTCTTAATTGAAGTGAGAGCAATCAAACAAACAAACTGGCGGGAAGGTCCACTGGCACGCGATCAAAAGTAAAGCTGCACAAATTGATCCGGTATGGGCCTGATGCCGGTTGTGTTTATGCGGTAAAGATATATTGAATACTTCACTCCTGAACGCCCTGTTGTTTTTTTACTACACATTTTGACAATGGACATGTTGCAGATACCATACCCTTCCGCGTGAACCCATGCAAGTATAACTTATTGCCTTCTAATTAGTTTTACAACCACTATCCCTGTATGAAAGACGCATTTTTTGAATAAAACAACCTATTTTGCCTTTTTTCAGATTCTCAGTAATTGATATTCGTCAATATCTGCAGCATGCTAACCGTCACTTTCATGCTGTGTTTTAAAACGGGGCATTGACCTAACTTTGATTAAAACAGCAACAACCATATCAATTTATGTATTCACCTGACCAAACAAAAGCTTTACAAAAGGTTACTACCGGTTTAATGGAAAAGAACTCCCAGGGGCATATAACCGACTCGGATATTGAAACGCTTCGGGATGCACTTCGTTTCCATGAGCACCGGTATTATATTTTGAATGATCCGCTTATTGCCGATTTTGAATACGACCAGCTATATAAAGCGCTTGAAAAACTCGAGCAAGAGCACCCGGCCCTGCGCACACCCGATTCACCTACCCAGCGGGTGGCCAAAGAACTTACAAAAGACTTTCCAACGGTATCGCACCTGGTGCCCATGTTATCGCTCGATAATTCATACAATGCCAACGACCTGATCGACTTCGACCGCCGTGCCCGGGAACTTGCCAAAGTTGATTCGCTTGAGTACTGCGTTGAGCCAAAGTTCGACGGGGCCAGTATTTCGCTCATTTACGAAAACAACATGCTGGTACGTGGCGCCACCAGAGGCAACGGGGTACAGGGCGATGACATTACAACCAATATCAAACAGATCAGGAGCATTCCCTTATCGGCATCGATTTCCAAATACGGGCTCGAGCAGATAGAGATCAGGGGAGAAGTGTTGATGAGCAAGCAGAACTTCAAAAAGTATAACGATCAGCTGGCTGAACAGAACCTGCCGCCGTTAGCCAATCCCCGTAATGCGGCAGCCGGCACATTACGCATTAAAGACCCAAAGGAAGTGAGTAAGCGAAACCTGGAAGCTTTCCTTTACCAGGTAAGCCATTATACCCAGTTGCCGGGCACCGCTCTTCATAAGGAACTGGATAGCCATAGCGGTTGTTTGACCATGTTATGGGAGCTCGGCTTTCGCAGTCCGATGAAAGAAAAGAAGGTGCTGAAGGGCATCGATGCCGTTATTGAATACTGCCATGAGTTTGAAAAGCAGCGGGATGATCTGCCCTATGAGATCGACGGGATGGTGATAAAGATAAACGATATTCACCAGCAGGAACAACTGGGTATGACCACCCATCACCCCCGTTGGGCCATCGCTTATAAGTTCAAGGCCCGCCAGGCTACCAGCAAATTAAAAGCGGTAGAGTTTCAGGTTGGCCGTACCGGTTCGGTTACCCCTGTAGCCAAGATCGATCCCGTGCCTATCGGCGGCGTTACCGTAGGATCCGTTTCATTGTTCAACGAAGAAGTGATAAAGGAAAAAGACCTGATGATAGGAGATACGGTTCTGGTTGAACGGGCCGGCGATGTTATCCCTTACATCGTTAAAAGCCTGCCCGAACTTCGTAACGGAACTGAAAAGAAGATCGACTTTCCTACCAGTTGTCCCGTATGTGGCGACAAGCTCGAAAAGCCGCAGGAAGAAGCCGTTTGGCGCTGCAGCAACATCAACTGCGAGGCCCAGGTGGTGGAACGCATCATCCATTTCACCAGTAAGGATGCCATGGATATCAGGGGACTTGGTGAAGCCAACATACGTAAGTTCTATGCATTGGGCTTTCTCAAAGATGTACCCGGCATATACCAGCTACCCCTCGACAACATTGGTACGCTGGAAGGGTTTGGCAAGAAAAGCGTTACCAACCTGCAGGCAGCCATTGAAGCATCCAAAGCGCAACCTATTCACCGGCTCATCTATGCCCTGGGCATCAGGTATGTTGGGGAAACGACTGCAAAAACACTTGCCCATGCCGTTAAGCATCTGTTGGAACTGAAGGACTATTCGCTGGAAGCCCTGCAAAACCTTGAAGATATAGGGCCCAAGGTGGCCGGCAGTGTACATCAGTTTTTCCATAATTGGGACAATATAGCCACCCTTGAAAAGCTTGAAGCGTTGGGCCTGAAGCTGAAAAACGACAAAAAAGACCTTGTAACAGGAGGCAACCTGAGCGGTCAAACGTTTTTATTTACCGGCACCTTGCCCACGCTCAAGAGAAGTGAGGCCGAAGCAATGGTTGAAACTAACGGAGGCAGAATACTAAGCAGTGTGAGCGCAAACTTAAACTATCTGGTAGCGGGAGAAGAGGCAGGAAGCAAGCTGGAAAAGGCTAAAAAGATAACCTCAATCAAGATCATAACCGAAGCCGAATTCCTGTCCCTTATACATCATTGATATGATTCTTATCAATTGTTTGAATTTCACATTTGTTTTTTTGTAACTTTAGCCAAAAGGAAAAGGCGATGATAAAAAAACTCCCCAACGAGGTGTGGAAACCCCTACAGTTTCCAGGCTGGAAACACCTCCGTAAAAAGTATGCGTTGTCCTCCATGGGACGCATAGCCAGCTACACAGATGACGTTGTTGAAGACGGCAAATTGTTACAAGGCTCTTTAACTACCGGTTACAGAACTTTGAACCTGCATCGTCCAGGCAACAACGGTACGCTGTACATTCACCGTGAGATTGCCCGTTTATTTCTCAAAAAAGCATCCCTCAAGAACAAGTATGTGATTCACATTAATCACAACAAACTTGACAATGCGGTTAAAAACCTGAAATGGGCAACTCTCGAAGAAATGATCGAACATCAGCAACACAGCCCGGCCAAGATTGCGTACAAAAAAGTACAGGCAAACAGAACCGAAGGTTTGAAGCTGAATGCTAAACAGGTTCAAGGCATTAAGAAGATCCTCAACGACAAGAACCGGAAGATCACCATCAAAAAATTAGCGGAAAAATTTGGCGTCTCTGAGATGACCATGTACCGTATAAAAAGTGGTGAGAACTGGGGCAGGATCAAATAATGCCCGGTAATTGATGCAAGCAATAAGTGGTGTGAATGCATAAGGCTAGCTTTCACGCCACTTATTTTTTTGGTGAATGGTCAAGGGTGAATTGCCCGCGAATTTTGAGATTAATATGCGAACTTGCGCCGCCCGAAATTGATTGCCTTCTGCCTTCTGCCTTCTGCCTTCTGCCTTCTGCCTTCTGCCTTCTGCCTT
>CBIHPC010000081.1:0-22164 GCA_966211305.1 uncultured Niastella sp. | reverse complement strand
GTATTGCTTTCGGCTTTCGGCTTAAAGCTTTTGGCTCTATCTGTATTGCCTGCAGCTTGCGGCTTGAAACCTGGGGTTTTCCTGTTGCCTTTATGCCTTGATGCCTCTGTGCCTTGCTCGTTGCCTCGCTGCCTTGTTGCCTCGTTGCCTTTAAAGCCTTTCCCTGTATTGCGTGAAGCGTTCGGCGTGGAGCTTGCAGCCTTTTTATCGCCATATTCCTTCCTGCCTCTTTCCGACTGATAACCGCCGGCCTGGCCCTGGGCTCTTGCTTCCCGTGCTTCCTGCTTTTTCTTTTCGAAGTATTCTTTGGTTTCCTGGCGAAGCTTTTTCTTCTCCTGTCGGATGCGTTCTTTCTTTTTGGCGCCGCTGTCGCCCTTGCCCATAAATTTCCTGAATCCTTGTGCCATGTGTAGTAGTTTGCTGTTTTTCAACAGTAATGAGCCGCAAAGGTACAAAATAAAAACTCTCCCCACGAAAGCGGGGAGAGCCTCAATTATAACAGTATAACCTTTATGATTGAACAGGCGGTTGTTGCCTGTGATGTTTATGCTGTTTCTTCTGCTGTTCAAGCTTTTGCAACTGTTCCGGCGTAAGGATCGATTTCAGGCTTTCGTGCTGTTGTTTCCTGAATTCTTTCATTTCGGCCTTCTTTTGATCTTCGCTCAGGTTCTTATCCTCCCTCATGGCTTTAAATTTTTGTGCCATGTCCTCACGGTTCTTTTTTAAAGCGTTTACCTGGTCATCGGTGAGGTTCAGCTCTTTCTTCATGTGCTCGAGGTTGTGGCCGCCATGTTTGCGCATCTCGTGTTTGTTCTCATGCCGCATCTTTTTCATGCTGGCTTTTTGCTCATCGGTAAGCACCTTTTCTACTTTTTCATGATGGTCTTTCCTGATGGTGGCCATCTTGCTTTTCCACTCGCTTACGGTAATTTTATCTTCGCTCTTTTTGAGATCTGTCAGCTGCGTTTTATAATCCTCGTTAATGGCCTTCAGCTCGGTCTTTTGCTGGTCGGTTAAGTTGAGCTGTTCCATCTTTGCCATTTTATTACCACGGTGATGTTTTTTAGGGTGGCCAGAAAGGCTGTTCGACTGATCCTGTGCACTAGCGCCCAATGTTATACATGTGGCTATCGCTATTCCAAAAATTGCTTTTTTCATATTTCCTTATTTTACTGTTTAGATGCCGGATGAAGCTTTTAGCCTGCGGCAGGGTTTGTTAAAATATCTTTTATACTGTATCATAGACCGGTGTTGGGCGCGCAGGTTTAACGTATGTAAGAAATTGTTCGTAGATGGTGGAAAACCCTGATGAACGGGTTGTGAAAATGTTAAGGACGCTTAACGCTGAAGGCTTAACGCTTAAAGCCGGTTCCCGAACCTCTTTGCCGGTTTTGTTTCCGAGGCTTCGCTACAGGGGCAGCCGTAATTACCCACCTGATTTATAGAGTAACATTTTGTAATTGGACAGGGCGGGGGTATTTTTGAACATCATGCAGAGGAGGAATATATTTATTCTATTAGTATTTATAGCTGTATCCATCAAAACATTTGGCCAAACTACCAGAAGCCATGGGGTGTTCTGGGGAAGGCTAATTCTGGCAGACCGTATTAACGACAGGTGGAAGTGGGAATTATTCCTGCAGAAAAGAACGCAGAACATTCCCCACGAGAAAAATATCCTTGGCGCGCTTCATTACAATAGTTTTTTGATCTGGACTAACTACCGCATCAATAAGAACCTGAAACTTTACCTTTCACCGTTGGGTTATTTTGATTCCTATCCTTTTCTTTCAGAACCTGAAGACATAGATCTTCCGGGCGTAAAGGAGTTCCGGTTCAGCGCGCGGCTTGAACATGAATTAAAGGGTAAACATGTTGACTTCTCCAGCCGCTTTACAACGGAGTGCCGCAGACGCGATATAAATCAGAATGACGTGTATATTCCTAACTGGCGGCTACGTTATATGACGCGGTTTGAAAAACCGGTTATTGGCATATTACAGAATAATAAGCCTGTTTCGTTTTTTATCTCCGATGAGGTGTTGGTGCAATTCGGTAAAGCGGTTAAGAACAATGCCAGTATGTTCGATCAGAACAGGGCCGCTGCTGGTTTCTCACTGGAAGTGGTAAAAAATATAAAAGCTTCATTCAGCTATCTCAATATATTTCAGCAGCGTGCCAACGGTAAGGATTTCGACGATGCACACGCCCTTTGGGCCGCTGTTACGTTTGATAATTTATTCTCGCAGTTTAAAAGGCCGTAAAGCCGGTTAATAAATTATTGAGTTATTCGAATTATTCAGTTAGTAAGTGCGTGGGCTTGCAATTAATAGCGAATATAACTCACTAACTCAATAACCCGGTTCCCGATCCGGAGTTTCTATTCACTTAATGCACCCCTTTACGTGCTGGAATATTACAATTGATCCTTATTAGCAAGCTGCCCACAGGCTGCATCGATATCTTTTCCCCGGCTGCGGCGAAGGCGGGCGTTTACGCGGTGCCGTTCGAGGTAAGCCATAAATTCATTAACGGTATTCTCTTCGGGTTTTTCAAAACGGGCGGCGTCGATGGGGTTATACTCGATGATATTCACCAGGTCGGCAGGTACCTGCCGGTAAATCCTGATCAGTTCATCGGCATCTTTTATACTGTCGTTGAAGTCTTTGAAGAGGATATATTCAAAGGTGATCTCGTTCCCTGTTTTCTTGTAGAAATAATTCAACGCCTCTATCAATGCTTTGAGATTGTTGGTCTCGTTGATCGGCATGATCTCGTTCCGTTTAATATCGTTGGCGGCGTGAAGCGACAAAGCCAGCTTGAACTTCACATTATCATCACCCAGTTGTTTTATCATTTTGGCAACGCCGGCGGTAGAAACGGTTATGCGGCGGGGGCTCATGCCCAATCCATCGGGTGAAGTAATACGTTCTATAGCATGTAAAACGTTCTTGTAGTTGAGCAGGGGCTCACCCATACCCATAAATACAATATTGGTGAGCTTTTTATTATACACGCGCTCGCTTTGCTGGTTTATAAGCACCACTTCATCATAGATCTCATCGAACTCAAGGTTACGTTTGCGGTCCATATATCCGGTTGCGCAGAACTTACAGCTCAGCGAACAGCCGATCTGGGAAGAAACACAGGCGGTCTTGCGTTCGTCGGTAGGGATCAGAACGCCTTCAACCAGGTGTTTGTCCTGCGTGCGAAAACGCGATTTTATGGTGCCATCGGCAGAGTACTGCGTGGCGTCGACGGTTAAAGCGGGCAAAGAAAAGTTTTCGGTCAGTTTGGCACGCAGTTCCTTACTGAGGTTGGTCATCGCCTCGAAGGAATGTGCCTGTTTCAGCCAAAGCCATTCATACACCTGTTTTGCGCGGAATTTCTTCTCGCCCAGGGTTTCAAAATATTGCTCTAACTCACTGAGGCTTAACTGCCTGATGTTCTTATGCGCCGTTTTTAACATGGTGCAAAGATACAACGGCGGGGCGGTATTAGCTAACCGGCCCGGCCGGTGGTAGGTAGTAATATGTACGGAAAGACGTTTTTAGCGCTGTTGCCGTTTGTTTTTAGCAAATTAGCAAATCCTTAATCTTTAGGTTTCACCGGATAAAATATAATGTCTTTGGTTGAGCGCTTCAAAAAATAATCGAAGGTGATGGACGTATCGGGCTGTAGCGGTAAATGGTGGTATATGTTCATCAGCTTGTTCAATAGCATGGTCAGTTCCACAGGCTCATTAAAAGATCCGTACGCCGTGCTTTTTAACATTTTACCAGCCGATTCAATGGCTATGCCCCGCGTTTGGTCATCGGTCCAGGGCGCTTCGTAATAATCCTTCAGGAGATCTATTGGTAAATTACTGATCATATTTAGAATAGTTTCATATTCTGCTGCGCTTAGTTTGCTGCGGAACCCGCCTGATTGTTTGGTATACGTTTCACCATAAAAAGCAATGTTGCGTAAAGTGTCAATTTCAAGGTACATGGAAGGGCAGGTTCCAAAACAACCCGAGCTGGCAAAATAGATGGCTGAAGGCTTAATGGTGTTTTTCTTATGGATCTTTTTAAAGGCTATCGTGTCGGCCGGATTTCTGTCTGAAGCGGACGAAATCAATACCAGCTCATTGTTAGTCTGCTTTAATATGATATATTGGTAAAGCGAATAATTATCAACCGTATCGAAGCTTTCAATAGTAACAGTATCATGGTCAAGGGAAAAATGAAAATCGGTGAAACGGTAGTCGCTTATGGTGCAAAGGGAGTCTTCTTCGAAATAAAAAAATATATTGGGATTTGTATAAGTAACTGCATTTTTAATGGTTCCCTGCCAGCCGCCCCTGATAGAGCGCGAAAGGGCTGTCGATTGCTTTGGCTGGTGACAAGAAATGAAAAAGCAGGTGATTATTAAGTACTGGGTAAGTTTCATATCAGTGAATTTATCGTTTATAAAACCCAGGAACTAAATATAGCTGTTAAAGAATAAGAACAGTTTTGGAAATACTTAAATCCAGAAATGCAGCCTGATCGAATTCCCGGTCTGTGCCAATGTTGAAGGAAATATAGTTAATAAGTGGTTGGAACTGTTTTAATTATTGAAGTTTTTAATAAAGGGCTTTCAATTAAATTCTTTACAATTACTTTGCGAACGCTATTCTTCGACTCCGCTAAGGACCGGGCATGGCTAAAAATCGGTTAATAACAAAAACTAATATGAAGAAGGTATATGTCATAGATGCGGTAAGAACACCTATAGGTAAATATGGTGGCGCATTAAGTACTATTCGTCCCGACGATCTGCTCGCTCATGTGATAAAGTCATTATTACAACGCAACGCCCCGATAGATGTAAATGCTATTGAAGATGTTATTGCCGGCGATGCCAACCAGGCCGGGGAAGATAACCGCAATGTGGCCCGCATGGCTGCGCTGCTGGCTGGTTTACCCGTAACCGTTCCCGGCAACACGGTGAACCGTTTATGTGCCTCCGGTTTGCAGGCTATTATGGATGCCGCCCGCGCCATTATGTGCGGCGATGGCGAGTTGATGATCGCCGGTGGTGTTGAAAGCATGACCCGTGCGCCATTTGTACAACTGAAGTCATCCGGCGCCTGGAACCGTACACCCGAAGTGGTTGATTCAACCATCGGCTGGCGTTTTCCGAATAAAAAACTTACCGACAAATATTATCCCTATTCCATGGGCGAAACCGCCGAGAACGTAGCCAAACAATGGAAGATCGGCCGCCAGGCCCAGGATGAGTTTGCCCTGCAAAGCCAGGAGAAATACTTTGCTGCGCTGGGGAAAGGAAAATGGAAAGAAGAGATCAGCGGGGTAGAGATCTTTGGCGGGAAAGAAGAAAAAATATTCCTTGAAAAAGACGAACCGCCGCGTGTTACTTCGCTCGAAAAACTCAGCTCGCTGCGCCCCGCCTTTATAAAAGATGGAACGGTTACCGCAGGAAATTCATCGGGCATTAACGATGGCGCTGCCGCCATGCTGCTGGCCAGTGAAGAGGCGGTTCAGAAATATAACCTGAAACCGCTGGCCCGTATAGTATCCATGGCGGTTGCCGGGGTTGACCCAGCCATTATGGGTATTGGCCCGGTGCCCGCCAGCCAGAAAGCATTGCAACGTGCAGGGTTGACTGCAGCCGATCTCGATCTGGTAGAACTGAATGAAGCATTTGCAGCACAATCCATTGCCTGTATACAGGACCTGAAGCTCGATGTAAACAAAGTGAATGTGAACGGCGGCTCCATCGCCATCGGCCATCCGCTGGGTTGCAGTGGGGTGCGCATTTCGGCTACGCTTGTTCATGAAATGAAAAAACGCGGTGCAAAACACGGGCTCGCTACCATGTGTGTGGGTGTAGGGCAGGGGTGCGCCATTGTGTACGAAGGGGTATAGTAAGTGAACGCCCTAAATGTGTTCTTTTCCTATTTGGTGGTTATGGTTTTAAATTTCCGAAGTAAGAAGTATGATGTATGAAGTCTTTTAATTTCTGATTTTGCGATTTAGAGATTTCCCCTGGTTCGAATCGTAAACAAATCTCTAAATATATAAATCCCGAAATCTCTAAATTCTTTCCGATATTATGCGGGAAACCGAACTGACCACGCTGATATATAAATACAATCCGTACGCGCGTTTTCTCGTGGTACTGTATATATTATGCATGTTCTTCCTTTGTATGTTCCTGAGCGACTGGCTGCCCATGTATGTTATCTGGACGGCGCTTTGCATTTGGGCCATGCCCCTGGTGTATGCGGCTATTTCAAAAAAGACGGTTTTTAATTTCAGGGCGCTCGACAACCGCCTGCTCACGTTGTCGCCTTCGTTCATCAGGTTAGGCAGGGAATATTACCCTATTAAAGAGGTAACGCTGGAACTGCATATAAACGCCTATGACGGGTTTGTTTACCGCATCAGGCAGGAAGGAATGCTGACCCCGCAAATAACCTACGGCGTAAATAATGTACTGCTGATCACTTATAAAGGCGTTACCCACGATCATGAGTTTCACCTGCGTAATTATGATGATTACATTATGTTGTGCCGGTTAACCGATGCGTGGCATACAGCCGGTGTAAAGCTGGTTTTAAAAGAAGCGTTCACACGCGAGTTTGTACATAAGCAATATGCGCGGTTGAACAAAAAGAAACGTCATTAAACCAATTCCATATGGACCTGCAAACTGCCATCCTTCATTTAGAAAAACATCTTCAGGAAGTTCCTGAAAGGTTGCAACAATTTGCTGCGGAGGTTTTATTACAAAAGCCGGCCCCGGGCAAATGGTCGAAACAGGAGATCCTTGGCCACCTCATAGATTCGGCTATCAATAACCTGAAGCGCTTTACCGATACCCAGTATTTTCCGCAGCCGTATACGGTGATCCGTTATAACCAGGATGAACTGGTAATTATAAATCGTTACCAGCAATTGCCGTTGGCGCATTTGCTGCAGTTATGGAGTATCCTGAATAAACAAATTCTGCACGTTTTGAGTAATATTCCGCCGGAAAAACTTACTTATGATATTATTACTCCTGCGGGTGAACTACATACTCTGGAATGGCTCGCTATTGATTATGTGGAGCACATGGAGCATCATTTAAAACAGATAGGTTAAATGCAATTTGTTACTTATGTAATAGAAGGTAACCCCGACAAATCTGTTGACGTAGTTTCTAAAATTGTGGTTGGGTTAATAGTCGTTATCTTCATTACCTGTTTAACAGGGTTTGCAATCATTGCTGCATATATATTCCTGGCAATAGCAGTTGGAGTGATAATATTTGCATTCATCAAAAAGGGAAATATTCAAAGCCATGGGTTGTCAAAGAATAAACTAATTATATCTTCCTCATCTGTAGAAATTGCGGGGGTTGTTTATGAAATGGAAAAGATAAGTGATCTGCATTTTAAAATACATTCTTTTGCCGGACTGGATTATATGAGCGACGGGCTAAAGACTTCAGATGGAATGAATAATTATGTCTCATTCACTGTTGATGAGAGCGAAATAGAATGTCGTTTTTATATTGATGGGCCAACGCACACGTTGACACTGTACCGGGTGTTTCAGGAACTTAATTATAAAGCAATACAATATACCTGCAACCTCAATACACCCCGGTAACTTCCTTACCATATGATAATTGGTCATCAGCGAAAGCCCAATTAAAAACAACGCGGTAGTGAGCACCGAACAGTGTAGTAACGACGAAAGAAAACCCACTGACTTCTGCGATTTCACTTTTGATTATCGTTTGATCATTCACCTAACCATTTCCTGAACTCGGCAGCTTTCTGACGGCTTATTATAATTATTTCGAAAGGTTCAGGACCTACGTCTACCCGAAGTTTGCTGTTAAACCAGGTTTGCACTGTGTTAACGCTCTTGTAACTGATGATGAACTGGCGATTAGCCCTGAAAAACAATGCAGGGTCCGTTTCTTTTTCAACCTGTTCAAAACTCATGTCAAGAGTTATTGACGGTTCAGCTGGATTCTACGACATTTCATAAAATGTCTTTAATATCTATCCTGCGATATAAGGCGCAGGGCGTGTTATAAGTGCTTCTATAACTGTTACACCAGCTTATACAACAACTTCTTCACCATGCGGTAATTGGTGAATAGCGAAAGCCCAATTAAAAACAACGCGGTGGTAAGCACCGACCAGTGAAGCAGTGACGACAGCTCGGGCCGGTCGAACATGGCAAAATGATGAAAGGCCCATTGCATGCCTTCGGTAAACGCCAGTGCAATAAGCACCACCAGGATATATACCGGAATAAATTGTTTCGACACGTTTTTGCTTAGCCAGTCAGGCGAGTAACCCAGCATCAGCAATAACTGCAAATTGTCTTTACTGCGCGCGATCATCAGCTGCAGATAAAACGAAAAAAGCATCAATGCAAGAATAACCACCAGCATCCCGAAAATACCCAGTCCGCTAAAGATGCCCTGCAGCACCTGTTTTACCCGGCCGAATTTTGTTTTATCCTTATTTACTTTATAGTTCTTCTGTTGCAGGTAAGAAAGAAAATCGGGGTTGTTGGCATCCTTTGTCTTTATGTATAAACGCGATGCTTTTACATCTTGCACATTCCCGAATTTCTTATTGGCCCAGTCGAGAAAGGTCTTGGGAACAATGATGGAGTTAACCCGGTCGCTCAATGCCACAATGGAGCCGCGGAAAGTTTGCTGCAAGCCGTTTGCTCCGTAACAGGTAATGTAAACCATAACCTGTGAGGCGGTGGCTTCGGATAATTGCGGTAAGCCGTAACCGGGCGCGAACACGTTGTATATTTCCAGGAAGTCGGATGAGAAAACGATGGGAATATAGTCCTGGCCTTCCTGCCAGGTAAAGTTGGGTGGAACGGTATCGATGAACGTGTTGTCAAGCGTTTCGAGGAACATATCAGTGCTGAAGGGAATAATTTCACCGGCGCTTAACTGTACGCGAAAGCGATTGGCTACCAGCGGCGATACGCCCTGTACAAAAGGTTTGCTGCTTATTTCTTTTATGTCATTCTCATTGAACAGGTTCTTCTCCAGCTGGCCCATGGTTTCATTGGTAATGGTTTTCGAGATCGAAATGAAATCGTAACCTTCCTTACGCTGGCTTTCACCACCTAATAGCTGCTGAATGTTGATGAACATTTGAATGGAGCACAACAACAGCAATACGCCAATACCTAAACCAATATAGGAGAACCAGCGGGAACCGGTGTTGGTACCGGATTGCAATAATGTGCGGATGGGTTTGAAAGATACTGCCACGTGAAAGAGTTACAAATGAAACAATCGGGTGTACGGAAAAAAGTCAATACGTTCCAGGTCGGCAAAGATGATGGCGGCATTGCGCAGCCTTGCCTCCTCCAGCATCAGTTGCATGGCGTTCTGCGAGTTCTTGTCGTCGAGGTGACTGAACGGTTCATCCAGCAACAGGAAGTCGAAGGGTTGCATCAGGGCGCGGATGATAGCCACACGTTGTTGTTCGCCATAGGAACAAATACGGCTTTTGTTATTCAGCTTAGTGCCGATGCCCAGCCGTTCTGCCATTTCTTTTATCTTTTCAACAGGGTGAAAAGGATTCAGTTGCCGTTTCAGCTCGATGTTCTCATACACGGTTTGTTCGGGAAACAGGCGCAGGTCCTGGAATACAATGCTTACATGATCTTTTCGGTAAGCGGCAAAATCTTCTGCGGTAAATTTCCTAAGGTCGTTGTTATTGTAAGTTATGTTGCCGTTATACTCATTGCGCAGGCCATACAAAAAATGCATGAGCGACGACTTGCCGCTGCCAGAAGGCGCTACGATCTTTACATACTCGCCTTTGCTGAACGTAAGGTCCTTTCGCCATACTTCAGATCCGTTGCGCTGGCTTTCATCGAAATATACCGGTAAGAGTTGCTGTAATTGAAGTTGCATGTTGGCCGCTGATTACGTGATCAAGCAACAAGCCTGCCCGTTGGTTATCCCGTGAGCAGGCTTGTTCCTGATGTATAAATATATTGTTTTACTAATGCAATGCAGGTTCAAGCGCAGCCAGGCTCAATGCGGCCGGGTCGCTGTATTTCAGATTTACCTGTGCATCGTACGGACTGCGTTTTGGACTTACGATCCTGGTGATCGTATCGAGGTATTTGTTCAACTGTTTTAAGCTGTTGGTGTTTTTGTCAACCAGGTTAATTTCACCTTCAGCTGTATAGGCGCCATTCTCTTCGCCGCCGCTGATCATATAAATGTCCTGCCACATATTGATCGATGCATCCAGCGCTGCTTTGGCGCTGCTATCGGTTGCGGCAGCGGTAGAGGTTTTCAACAACTGCTGAATATTTATGTAACCGCCAAAGGCTTTACCGCTGATGCGTTTTGTAAATTCGAAATTGTTATTGCCGCCGCTCAGGAAAGTGGTTACCTGCTCAGGCGAGTTACCCGCGGCAAACCATTCGTTGTTCAGTTGAAAGTGAATGTCCTTTGTATAAGGTTGAAATTCCTGGGCTTTTGATTGCAAAATACCGAACAGTTTATCAAAGGCCGGTTTGTCGTTCACTGAAGTAGCAAACAGTACATTGGCGTTCGGGCTGGGTGCACCGCTCTCAATGGTCATTGGTTTACCATCGGGGCCTTCCATGGTTATGGAACGCGATTTCATTTCAAAATCGGTAACGGCTATCAGCACATCGCCTTTATTGGCTTTAATGAATTCATCGGTGCTGTAGCCAACGCCGCTGAAAAAGCTGTTTACAAAACCATCAACACCTATCAGTTTGATAAGATCTCTCAAGCCTTCCGGTGGGTATTTGAATGCAAATGCAGCTACTACATTTTTTGAAGGAATGCGGTTGATGGTGGCTTCGCTAACCTTACCACCTGCATATTTCTTCATCAGTTCCTTCAGTTCTTTGTTGTGCCAGCTTTTCGATTTCATGGTGATCTTGCCATTGTCGAAACTGATGGTGGCGCCGTAGGCATTGCCTTCGAACAATACATTCAGTTTAAGCATCGACAAATATCCGCCGAGTGCATTGTCGTATTGAGCAGTGTTAACCCAGTAGTGAATATCACCGGCTTCTTTTGTCAAAGCCGCAAAACGATCGTCGTTGGCGAGGTTGTCACTGCCTTTCAGATCGAACAATTCAACAGCGAATTTTTGTAAACTGTCGGTCTTGAAAGAGAATGGTTCGTATGTGCCGGGATTGCTATTGTTCAGCTTTGCGGTTGCAGTGGCCATAGGCATATCCATGATATAAATAAAACGGTTGTTCGTCCACGCTACCAGGCTTTTAAGACCGGTGGCCAATACATTCACATCGCCTTCTTTTACAACTTTACCGCCTTTGTTCACTTTTGTGGTAAAAGCTTCAAAAGCAGCCGCATCCCGTACGCCGCCTTCAAATGCCATATAACCGCCCTGGTTTTGCTTTTTGATAAAGAAAGCCAGGTCGCCTTTCAGATCGATGCCTGTACTGGCGGGATCCTCCAATATTTTTTTACCAAGTGAATCGGCTTCCTCGTTATACATTTTTTTGAACCACTCGTTTTGTTTGATCTCTTCCCAGCTCACTTTTGAGGTGAGGGAGCTGGTGCTAATTTGCACGGCTACAGAAGCATCTTTGGGTATGGCTATACCTGATTTATTGCTTTTGCAGGATACGATGCCGGATATTGCTATTGTGAGCAATGCCAGCGTTATTCGGTTTCGTTGCATTATCATGGGTTTGTTTGTGAAATAGAGCTCAAATAAACAATTTATTACTAAGGTTGGCAAGTGCCACTGTTTCCTGCACGCCGGTTTTAAGGTTTTTGACTACGGCAGTATTATTGAGTAGTTCCTGGCTGCCAATAATTACAACAAAACCTATATTTTTCTTTTCTGCATATTTGAACTGTTTATCCATTTTAGCCTGTTCGTGGTATAATTCGCATCTAACGCCCTGTTTTCGCAGCGATTGCATGGCCGAAAAGGCGATGCCGCTTTCTGCGGGGCCCAGATTAAAGAATAATACCTGGGTGCCGGTATAAACACCCTCGGGGAACAATTTCAGTTCTTCCAGCACATCGTAGATCCTGTCGACCCCGAAGCTGATGCCCACCCCCGGGATATTGGGTACGCCGAACAAACCTGTAAGGTCGTCGTACCGGCCGCCGCCGCCAATGCTGCCCATTTTAACGGCAGGCGGTGCTTTTGCCTCGAAAATGATGCCGGTGTAGTAGTTAAGGCCGCGGGCCAGGGTGAAATCGATGATCAGATTGCCGATCCCTGACTGGCTGTTCACGAATTCCAGTTCCTCAACGCCTTTTTTACCCGTTTCGAGGTGGCCAAGCAGTGAAGAGATCTGCTGAAATTTCTCGTCGTTGCTGCCGTTAATGTTCAGGTATTTTTCAATGGTGGTTATTTGTTCTTCGTTCAGCCCGCGTTGCGCCAGTTCCTCTTTTACTTTATCGATGCCGATTTTATCGAGTTTGTCAATGGCAATGGTAATATCTACCATTTTGTCGAGGCCGCCGCAGAATTCGGCGAGGGCAGCGAGTATTTTACGGCTGTTGATGCGCAGTTCATAACCGGTTAACCCTAATTGAGTAAATACATCGTTATATATATTTACCAGTTCCACCTCGTTTATCAACGACTTGCTGCCCACCACATCGGCATCGCATTGATAAAATTCGCGGTAGCGGCCCCGTTGGGGTCTGTCGGCCCGCCATACCGGTTGAATCTGGTAGCGTTTAAAGGGAAATGTGAGTTGTCCCTGGTTCATGGCTACGTAGCGGGCAAACGGAATGGTGAGGTCGTATTTGAGCGCACGTTCAGTAATTTCTTTTACATTTTTTCCTTCCAGTACTTTTTCAAAATTTTCGCGCGCCTGTTGTTGCTTTTTATCTTCCGAAAGGCCGTTATTCAGAATTCTGAAGATCAGTTTATCGCCTTCTTCGCCGTACTTACCCATCAGCGTTTCGAGGTTCTCCATGGCGGGCGTTTCAAGCGGTTGAAAGCCGTACAGTTCAAAAACACTGCGAATAGTATTGAAAATATATTGACGTTTGCGAACCACTTCCGGTCCGAAATCTCTTGTACCCTGTGGAATTGATGGTTTTGACATTTATAGTTACCTGATTTTTTAGACTCGCTATTATTAAATGTTGAATGTCGAATATCCATGTCGAAGTGAATACAGAATTTTTTTTTACTTCGACATTCGAAATTCATCATTCAATATTCGATATTTATCTATGATCCTATCGCATGCCTGGTTTATCATGGCGAACACTTCATGGTAGCCGGGTTCGGTGCCATACCAGGGATCGGGCACATCCATGTTTTTACCGGGATGCAGTTCATTCATCAGCAGATCTACTTTTGTTGCGTCGAAATCTTTCCGCGCGATGCGCTGCATTTCTTCTATCACGTCTTCGGCCATGGCGTATATCTTATCATACTCCCTGAAATCGGCAGCCGTAAAACGGCGGGCGCGCTGATGGCTGATATCTATTCCGTTCTGCAATGCCACTTTTTGCGATAACCGGTGCGGCTGTTCGCCCACATGATAGCCGTTGGTGCCGGCGCTGTCGATGGTCCACGACAAACCTTCCTGTTGTGCCTTATGATGTAAAATGCCTTCGGCCAGCGGGCTTCTGCAAATATTGCCGAGGCAAACCATTAAAATCTTCATAGCCGGCAAAGATAGTTTGTAGTTTCACGAACGACAAACCGCAAACCATTTTATGGAAATCGCCCCTACCTGCATCTCCTTTTTTGAATAAAGTCATTGCAACCGGGATTTTCGTAACGTGTTTATTTCTTATCTTGCCCGGACCCTAAAAATGTACCTATGGCGTCGGAATTTGATTATGAAGAAAAAAAACAAAGGGCTTATGTCAACAGGCGGGCTATAATGGACTTAGGCATGGGACTCTTGTACAGCGGCATGGCCGTGGTGATGTTCTTTGCCGAAAGATTCGGGCTGGGCGAGGTGTTTTCCGTGCCTTTTAACTACATATTTGGCGGGCTGTGTTTGTTGTATGGCGGATTCAGGATCTACCGCGGCATTAAGAGGGACTATTTACGGTAAAGCATTTCTTTCTGCAACGCAGCAAACGCCGCGATAGAAAGTGCATTTGACACATGTAATCTGGCTGAACCCGTATTAAAATCTGATTAAACTGACAGGCTTTTAAAAGGGTTTCTCCAGGCTTTGATAACTAAGAAGATATACAGATGAAATGGAAAGGGTTAGCTCCACGGGTGTTCCGGGCACTGGTTGTGATCAGTTGCATCAACTTATTTGTAACTGCCTGTAAATCGCGCCCCGCAGACGCCACACATCCCCGGGAAACCAGTACCAGCGGCACCATCTACATTAGTGTGGATGAAAGCTTTAAGCCGGTAATCGACTCGCAGATAAAGGTTTTTGAATCGCAACATCCCGATGCACATATTGTGGTAAGTTATAAGCCGGAAGCGGAATGCCTGCGCGATCTGAATGTTGACAGTATTCGCATGGTTATTGTAACAAGAGGCCTTAGTGAAACTGAGGAAACTACACTTTCCAATAAGTTACAATTCAAACCGGCTTATGGTGTTATCGCTTACGACGCCATTGCGGTGATCGTAAATAACAGCGTAAAGGATACCTTGTTCTCCATGCAGGATATACGTTCTATAGCCAAAGGTACAAGCGGCTATAAATATAAGATGCTGCTCGATGGAAAGACCGCCACCAGCACCGTGCGTTATGTGGTTGATTCATTGCTGAAAGGGCAGCCGTTGAGCGAGAACATAGTAGCAGCGCAGAATACTGAAGCCGTAATAGATTACATCTCAAAAAATACGGATGCTATCGGCTTGCTGGGAGTGAGCTGGATCGGAAATAAAGACGATACAACGCAACTTAGTTTCTTAAAAAAAGTTAAAATTGCACAAATAGAGAGCAAGGTTAAAGATGAGGCGGGAATTTACGTAGATCCGGTGCAATATAACATTGCTTATGACCGGTACCCGATGACAAGGCCCCTTTACTATATTTTAAAGGAAAATTTTGATGGGCTTGGCAACGGTTTTGCTAATTTTCTTATCTACGAAAAGGGGCAGAAAATATTTTATCGGGCATACTTATTGCCGGCGAGAATGGGGTTTGAGAAAAGGAATATGCAGATAAGTAATTAGTTTTTAATCAGCGGATTCCTAATACATTATAAAACTTTAAAAAAATAGCGACTTACAATGAGCAAGCGATTCATTTGTTTTGTAACCATGGCTGTACTGGGTAGCAATATGCTATTTGCCCAGAGTGTGGAGCAGGGTAGGAAGTTTTTCTATTACGAACGGTACAAAAGTGCCAGGGAGAATTTTGAAAAAGTCCTGGCTGCGAATCCGAATAACATCGAAGCAACATACTGGCTCGGTCAAACCATGCTGGAGCAGAAAGATTCTACTGCAGCTAAAAACCTGTATCAAAAAGCACTGCAGCAAAATGGCAATGCCCCGTTGATTTTGGCAGGCATGGGCGAAATTGAGCTGCGTGAAGGTAAAACCAACGATGCCCGCCAGCGTTTTGAAACCGCCATCTCCCTCACAAAAGGTAAAGATGTGGAAGTGTTCAACGCAATCGGCCGTGCGAATGTAGACGCAAAAGCCGGCGATGCCAATTACGCTATCCAAAAGCTGAATGAGGCAACCCAGGTAAGGAAATTCGATAACGCCGAAACTTACCTCATTATGGGCGATGCTTACCGTAAATTAATTGATGGCGGAAATGCCATTACTTCTTACACCAAAGCCCTCAATCTCGATCCTAAACTGGCTGCAGCGCATCACAAGATCGCCAAGGTGTATGTTACCCAGCGGAACAGTGAAATGTTCCTGCCTGGTTTTGAGAAAGCGATCGAGGCCGATCCCGCATATGCGCCTACTTATTTTGAATTATTCTACTACTGGTATTTCAAAGACGTAAATAAAGCCGCTCCTTACCTCGATAAATTCATAGCCAATTCAGACCAGGGCCCCGATGTTGAGTATCTGAAAACCGACTTCCTGTTCGCTTCCGGTAAATTCGGCGAAGCGAAAGATAAAGCGTTAGGCCTCATCAGCCAGTTTGGCGATAAGGTAGCGCCCCGTATGTACAAAATGGTGGCTTATGCCTGCGATACCCTCAAAGACATGAACTGCGCCAACAAGTACATGACCGAATATTTTGCAAAACAAAATCCCGATGATGTGGTTTCTGCCGACTATGAAGAGCTGGCCAACATCAACGCCCAAACACCCGGCAGCGAAGCACAGGCTTTTGTAAACCTGCAAAAAGCGGTTGAAATAGATACACTGGAAGAAAACAAGATTAAATACATCAGCAAAGCTGCTGCACTGGCTAAAAAACAGGGCGACCGCAAGCAGGAAGCCAACTGGCTCGGTATTGCCTACGGCCTGAAAAAAGAGCCCACCCAAACCGACCTGTATAACTGGGGTATGGCTAACTACCAGGCTGCCAATTATGAAGCCGCTGACAGCATTTTCTGTAATATTTATCAAACAAAATATCCCGATGAGATCTATGGTTACCTGTGGTGCGCAAGAACCATTCAGGCCTGGGATACAACCATGCAATCGCCCAAATTTGCCCCTGCCCAGGAAAAGCTCGCAGAAATGGCCCTGAAACTGGATTCGGTAAAATTCAAGTCACAGGCCACCGGCGCGTATGCAGCCCTGACCTCATATTATAATGACGTTAAAAAAGACAGCAAAACGGCATTAGCCTATGTTGATAAGATCCTGGCCATCGATCCGGCTAACTCTTTTGCAAACCAGGTGAAACCCATTTTGCAGAAACTGGTCAATCAATCTTCGGCCCCGGCAAAAAAATCGGGCAGCAGCACCACGGCTAAACCGGGTACAGCGGCGAAGAAATAGCTGTTAATAAATGATTAACTAACAACTAATCGTACATAATTAGTCCCCCCGAACGGGTTTTTTAAAAAATCTGTCGGGGGGATTTCTATTTTAATTCGTTAATAAGTTGAAAATCTAAAACCCTGTCTTATTTTTGCCCCTAAACCAAAACGGGTTATGATTATGTACCTGTTACAAGTCCAAGTTTCCGCCGTTGCCCAAGATCCCGATAGTTCCTACTGGTATCTCCCTATTGCTATTCAATTAATTTTCGCAGTCATTTTTATTGCTGGAATGATGGGCGTTACCCACTGGCTGGGCCCCAAACGCAATACTTCCGACAAATTAGAGACTTTTACCAGCGGTATTAAAAGTCATGGCGACGCCCGTCAGCCCATGGCGATTAAATACTTCCTGGTAGCGATCTTATTTGTGTTGTTCGATGTGGAAGTGATCTTTTTCTATCCCTATGCCGTAAACTTTAAACAGTTGGGATGGAGTGGTTTTGGCGCTGTATTGATGTTCATTGCATTTTTTCTATGCGGCTTTATATACATAATTAAGAAAGGAGCGTTAAAGTGGGAAGATTAAAAACTAATGTGCTAATGCGATATGTGCTGATATGCTAATGGTTTTTTAATACCATATGCAGGAACTTACCAGGTTGTGAGTTGTTATAACTATTAGTGACATTATCAATTAGCAAATTAGCATATTAGCAAATTATCAAATTATTCTATGGCACGTCCCGTTCAATATAATATTTACGGTCAAACCGATGTGAAACTGGTAAAGGAAGGCCCTGAAGGGTATATGGGTGAGGGTTTCTTTTCAACCAACCTCGATAAAGTGGTTGGGCTGGCCCGTAAGAACTCCATCTGGCCCCTGCCTTTTGCAACCTCCTGTTGTGGAATTGAATTTATGGCCACTATGGCTTCGCACTATGATCTGGCCCGTTTTGGCTCAGAGCGTGTGGGTTTTTCTCCCCGCCAGTGCGATCTGCTGATGGTAATGGGAACCATTGCCAAAAAAATGGCCCCTGTTGTAAAGCAGGTTTACCTGCAAATGGCCGAGCCCCGCTGGGTACTGGCTATGGGCGCCTGCGCGAGCAGTGGCGGCATCTTCGATACCTACAGCGTATTGCAGGGCATCGATCAGATCATTCCTGTAGATGTGTATGTACCTGGCTGTCCGCCCCGGCCCGAAGCAGTTATCGATGGCATTCTGAAAGTGCAGGAGCTTATAGGAAATGAAAGCCTCCGCAGAAGGAACAGCGATAAGTATAAACAATTAATGGAGAGCTACGGTATTCAATAATGTGCAAATGTGCCAATGTGCAGATGTGCAAATTGGCTCGCGCGATTGTAAGGGTTACTGAATTCAGCATTCCTCATTTGCCCATTTGCTAATTTGCTAATTTTCGAATTAAGACATGGCATTAACGAACGAAATAATTCAACAGCGGTTAACTGAAAAATTTGGCGATCAGGTTCAACAGTTTCAGGAACCTTTTGGCATGCTCACTTTTGAAGCGCCTAAAGACCTTAACCTGAAAGTACTTCAGTTCCTGTATGACGATGAAGTATTGAAGTTTCAGTTCCTCACCGATCTGCAGGCTGTTCACTATCCCGACAACAAAGGACGTGAGCTGGCAGTTGTATACCACCTGCACAGCCTTACCAATAATGTACGCATCAGGTTCAAAGTGTTCACCGATATTCTTACGCCCGATGTATACAGCGCCACCGCTTTATATTCATCGGCCAACTGGATGGAAAGAGAAACCTATGATTTTTACGGTGTGAACTTTGTGGGCCATCCCAACCTGAAGCGGATCCTGAACGTGGATGAAATGGATTATTTCCCGATGCGTAAAGAGTATCCGCTGGAAGAACAAACACGTGTTGACAAGGACGACGAAATGTTTGGTAGATAAGGTGAAAATGGGAAAATGGGCAAATGAAAAGCATGAGATTGAAAGCGCTTTTAAAGTTGGCGAATCCCATTTGCACATTGGCTAATTTGCAAATTTTCTAATTGAATTTATGAGTGATCATCATATAAAATTACCCGAAGGCTCAATTGAGAAGCAGACCACGACCCTGAATTTAGGGCCTACGCACCCGGCTACCCATGGTGTATTCCAGAACATCCTTGAACTGGATGGGGAACGCATCATCTCAGCCGAGCAAACGATAGGTTACATTCACCGTGCATTTGAAAAGATCGCCGAGCGCAGACCCCTGTACCAGATCACCCCATTGACCGACCGGTTGAACTATTGCTCTGCGCCCATCAACAACATGGGCTGGCATATCACCTGTGAGAAATTACTGGGTGTAAAAACCCCCAAGCGGGTCGATTACCTGCGTGTGATCATTATGGAACTGGCGCGGATAGCTGATCACCTCATTTGTAACTCTATCGTTGGGGTTGATACCGGCGCATTCACCGGGTTCCTGTATGTGATGCAATACCGCGAATTGATTTACGAAATATACGAGGAAGTGTGCGGCTCGCGTCTTACGACCAACATTGGCCGTATTGGCGGGTTCGAAAGAAATTTCACGCCCACCGCATTCGAGAAGCTCGAGAAGTTCCTGCGCGAATATCCCAAAGTGCTGAGGGAATTCGAGAACCTGTTTACCCGTAACCGCATTTTTATGGAGCGTACCATAGGTTGCGGCCCTATCACTGGTGAAAGAGCGTTGAATTACGGTTTTACCGGGCCCAACCTGCGCGCAGCGGGTGTCGATTACGATGTACGCGTACATACGCCGTACAGCAGCTACGAAGAATTTGAATTCGATATACCGGTGGGCAGCACCGGCGACTGTTACGATCGTTTCCTGGTGCGTAACCAGGAGATGTGGCAATCGCTTCGCATCATCGAGCAGGCATTACGTAAGGTGAAAGAGTTCAAGGGCAAAGACGCTGAAATATTTCATGCCGAAGTGCCTGAGTATTACCTGCCCGAGAAGAAGGACGTATACACGAAGATGGAAGCATTGATCTGGCACTTCAAGATCATCATGGGTGAAATTGATATGCCTGCAGGCGAGGTGTACCAGTCGGTTGAAGGCGCCAATGGCGAGCTGGGTTTTTACCTCATCACCGATGGAGGCCGTACGCCCTACAGGCTGCACTTCCGCCGCCCCTGTTTTGTTTATTACCAGGCATACGAAGAAATTTCAAAAGGCGCCATGTTGAGTGACGCCATCATTACCCTGAGCAGCCTGAACCTGATAGCAGGTGAAATGGACGCCTAGGACAATGTGATAATTTGATAATATGCTAATGTGATAATGGGAAACAAGAACCATAGAACATTAGCAGTTTGTAAACATAAATCTTTCAAAGAAAGTGGCTCAATTTTCTGCAGAGAAACTGGCAAAAGTAAACGAGATCATTGCACGCTACCCGCAAGGGAAGCAAAAGAGTGCATTGATACCGGTATTGCATATTGCACAGGAAGAATTTGGTGGCTGGTTAAGTGCTGAAACCATGGATTATGTGGCTTCGATACTCAAAATAGAACCTATTGAAGTGTACGAAGTAGCCACGTTCTATAGCATGTACAACCTGAAACCTGTTGGCAAATACGTGTTTGAAGTTTGCCAAACCGGTCCGTGCATGTTGAACGGCAGCGACGATATCATTGAATATATAAAGAATAAACTGGGCATTAAAGTAGGGGAGACCACCGCCGATGGTTTGTTTACGCTGAAAACAGTGGAATGTTTGGGCGCCTGTGGGTATGCTCCCATGATGCAGTTGGGTAAACATTACCGCGAGCACCTGACCAAAGAGAAGATCGACGCCATTATAGATGAGTGCGAAAGAAACGCTGTGACGAATAATTAAGATAAAAGTTACCAGTTGCCAGTTACCGGGTCCCGGGAACTGGTGACCGGTAACCGGTAACATATAAATATGGGAAGAAAATTATTATTAGAAAAAGCGCATGTTCCGGGGATCCGTAATTACGATGTATACCGTCGTGAGGGCGGTTACCGCAGCGTAGAGAAAGCGCTGAAGACCATGAGTCCCGACCAGGTAACCGAAGAAGTAAAGAAAAGCGGATTGCGCGGCCGTGGCGGTGCGGGTTTCCCTGCCGGTATGAAATGGAGCTTTCTGGCCAAACCCGAAGGTGTTCCCCGTTACCTGGTATGTAATGCCGATGAATCGGAGCCCGGTACTTTCAAGGACCGTTACCTGATGGAGTTCATTCCCCACCTGCTGGTGGAAGGGCTGATCGTAGCGTCCTATGCGTTAGGTTCAAACAGAACATTCATTTACATCCGCGGCGAATACGCCTGGATCGTTGATATACTCGAGCAGGCCATTGCCGAAGCAAAACAAAATGGCTGGCTGGGTAAGAATATCCTTGGCACCGGGTTCGATTGTGAAATATATGTACAGCGTGGAGCAGGTGCCTATATCTGCGGTGAAGAAACGGCATTGATCGAATCGCTGGAAGGTAAAAGAGGTAACCCAAGAATTAAACCGCCATTCCCCGCCGTGAAAGGGCTGTGGGATTGCCCAACGGTAGTGAACAACGTAGAAACCATCGCCGCTGTAGTACCGATCATAAACATTACCGGGGAAGAATACGCTAAAATAGGTGTTGGTAAATCAACCGGCACCAAGCTCATCTCTGCCTGCGGTAACATCAATAAACCCGGCGTGTATGAAATAGACATGACCATTTCGGTGGAAGAGTTTATATACAGCGATGAGTATTGCGGCGGTATTGCCCATGGCAAACGCCTCAAGGCCTGTATCCCTGGTGGTTCATCGGTTCCCATTCTGCCTGCCAACCTGTTGTTGAAAACGGCAAAAGGAGAGAACCGCATGATGAACTATGAAGGCCTTGCCGACGGTGGTTTTGCCACCGGTACCATGATGGGTTCGGGCGGTTTTATTGTATTGGATGAAGACCAGTGCGTGGTGCGTCATACGTTAACGCTGGCGCGTTTCTACCGCCATGAAAGTTGCGGACAATGTTCGCCCTGCCGTGAAGGAACCGGCTGGATGGAGAAGATCCTGAAGAATATAGAGTACGGAAAAGGCAAGAAGAGCGATATCGATCTGTTGTGGGATATTCAACGTAAGATAGAAGGTAATACGATTTGCCCGTTAGGCGATGCCGCCGCCTGGCCGGTAGCTGCCGCCATTCGTCATTTCAGAGATGAATTTGAATGGCATGTGCAGTACCCGAATGCGGCGCAGAACAGGAATTATGGAATAGCGCATTATGCCGA
>CBIHPC010000080.1:0-22233 GCA_966211305.1 uncultured Niastella sp. | reverse complement strand
ACCACAGCGATCTGCAGTGGTGGGATGTGGTGAATAAAGCGCAGGTAATGCATCTCGAAGATTTTCCGAAAGGCTTCAACCCCGTTTTACAACCCATCGATACCTGGTTCTTAAATCGTAAGCTGGCATTGTTGCTGGAAGCCAGCGTGGGTAAAGGCAAATTGTTATTGTGCAGTGTTGATATGAAGAACCTGGAGAACAGGCCGGCTGCCGCACAATTATTGTACAGCCTGACGAGGTATGTAAATTCACCGGCATTCAATCCAACTACATCGGTAGACCTGAAAACGGTGCAGGCATTATTCAGTGAGCCTTCCCGCGAAACCTGGGATGGACATACGAAGGACAGTCCCGATGAACTGAAACCGAAATTAAATTAACAGCAACCGTTGGCACGGTTCGCAGCTATTTACAAACCCGCTAATAAGGTAATTATGTTTAATAGAATGAAGTTTTTGCTGGCTGGTGCATTGTTGATGACCGCTTCGCTGCAGGCGCAGAAAGCCCCTGCCAAAAAAGAGGTATTGAAGGTAATGCGTTTAACCAACCAGTATTTTATGAACAAGTGGCCCGACCCCGGTAAAAGCATTGTAACGAACCGCGAGCGTCCCAGCAACATCTGGACCCGCGCCGTTTACTATGAAGGTTTGATGGCCCTGTATGCTATTGATAAAAAGAAACAGTACCTCAACTATGCCATCGACTGGGGTACCAAACACAAATGGGGATTGCGCGATGGTATTCAAACCCGTAATGCCGACAACCAGTGCTGCGGTCAAACCTACATCGACCTGTACCTGATTGATAAAAAAGAGGAACGCATCAAAGACATAAAAGCGTCAATCGACCTCATGAAAGGCACGGAGAAAACCGACGACTGGAACTGGATAGATGCCCTGCAGATGGCCATGCCGGTGTTTGTACGTTTGGGTGTGATCTATAACGATACCAGCTATTTCAGCCGTATGTATGAAATGTATGCGTTCACTAAATACAAACATGGCGGTAATGGCTTGTATAACCAGGCCGAAAAGCTGTGGTGGCGCGATAAGGATTTTGTTCCGCCATATAAAGAGCCCAATGGCGGTAACTGTTACTGGAGCCGCGGTAATGGCTGGGTAGTGGCCGCACTGGTGCGCACCCTGCAAATGCTACCAAAGTCTGATCCCCATTATAATGAATACCTGCAGGATTATAAAGACATGCTGAAGGCCCTGTTGCCGTTGCAACGTGAAGATGGTTTCTGGAATGTGAGCCTTGCCGATCCTACCAATTATGGCGGTAAGGAATTAACCGGTACCGCGCTTTTTGTGTATGGGATGGCCTGGGGCATCAACAACAACATCATCGACAAAGCCACCTACCGGCCCGTTATGCTGAAAGCCTGGAATGCCATGATGAAAGATTGTATTCATGCCGATGGCATGCTGGGTTATGTGCAGGGAACAGGTAAAGAGCCTAAGGACGGCCAGCCGGTAACGTATGACAAGATCCCCGATTTTGAAGACTACGGCCTTGGTTGTTTTTTACTGGCGGGAAGTGAGATGTATAAATTGAAGTAGGACATAATAAGAGTGAAATTGTTAAAAGGTAGATTCCAGGTCTTAAGTAAGAGAGGTGAGAAGCAGGATGTAGGAAGTACGCAAGTTCGCGAGCGATCTTACTTCATACTTCCTGCCTCGTATTTCGTAAGCATTGTAAACGATAAGCTACATTCAACGAAAAAAGTCCGTCAGGTAGAACCCGACGGACTTTTTCATTTACCGTTGTAACAACTACCAGAACTTAACATACAACGCTGCCAGTAACATTAATGTAACTACAATCAATGCAACAGTGCGTGGGTCAAGTTTCAGCAAGCTTTTATCAGTTACGAATGCTTTTGGATTTACTTTAGGTCCGGCCATGCTGATGGCAACCATTACAGCCACTGTAATAACGAACGACCAGCCCATGTTGATAAGGAAGGGGATCTCGGTTACAGCCACAACTGCGCCCTTTTCCATTTTTTCGTAAGTATAGGCGGTGTACATCAGGGTTTCTTTACCGAAAATATCTACCGCATAGTTGTTGAAGAAGATAGCCAGTACAAAACCCAGTACCACCCCAACAATAGCCGCTGTGCCTGTTGTGCGTTTCCAGAACATCCCTAACAGGAACATGGCAAATACACCCGGGCTGATAAAACCGGTGTATTTCTGAATGAAGGTGAATCCGCCTTCGCCACCGATACCGAGCAGGTCGTTCCAGGTAAAGAGAATGGCGAGGATCATGGCGGCAACCACCGTATAACGGCCAATGATCACCAGTCCTTTTTCATCGGTTTCTTTACCAAAATATTTTTTATAAATATCGAGGGTGAAGATGGTAGAGATACTGTTTGCCTTACCTGCCAGTGACGCAACAATGGCAGCAGTAAGCGCAGCGATGGACAAACCTTTTAAACCAGATGGCAAAAAGCCCAGAACGGCAGAATAAGCGCCGTCTTTTACGCCATTAAAGCCAGGCAGGGCATTGTGTTTGTGCAATACATAAGCTGCGATACCAGGCAACATTACGATCACGGGCATCATTAACTTCAACAAACCGGCGAAGATGAGACCGGTGCGGGCGGTTTTCAGGTCTGCGCCGAGGGCGCGTTGCGTAATGTACTGGTTGCAACCCCAGTAATTGAGGTTCACGATCCACTGACCGGCAAAATACATGGCGATACCGGGTAACACCACATACTTTTGAATATCGAGGTTATGGGCATCATTGATGGTTGCAGAATTGGACTCGGGTTTTGGCAGGATCATTTTAAAATGTTCCGGCGAATCGGTCATCAGCGCTTTAAAACCGGCGAGGGCGCTTTTACCCAGGCCGAACTGCTCACTTACCACGGTCAATGCCAGGTATGTAGTGGCCAAACCACCTACGATCAGAACGGCTACCTGAATTACGTCGGTATAACCGATCACCTTCATACCACCCAGCGTTATCACAAGCGCAAAAACCGCCAGTCCGATCATAATAATATGCAGGATATTCTGAAACTCCGGCGTGCCGGCGGTAGCGTCGCCCACCAGGCCGGTGATAGCGGTTGCGCCGAGGTAAAGAATAGAAGTGAGGTTTACAAGGATGTACAGGAATAACCAGAAAATGGCCATGATCAATGCCACGGTATCGTTGTAACGCGTTTTCAGGAACTGTGGCATGGTGTAAATGTGGTTCTTCAAATACACCGGCATGAACCAAACGGCAATGATGATAAGGGCTATTGCCGCGATCCATTCATAAGCGGCTACCGCGGTACCTACAAAAAAACCTTCACCACTCATCCCGATGAACTGCTCTGCGGATATATTGGAGGCGATCAGCGAGGCGCCAATGGCCCACCAGGTCAATGACCCTTCGGCCAGGAAGAATGCCTTCGAATCATGTTCCTGCGTCTTTCTTTTTCTGTAAACATAGTAACCATAACTGGCCACCAATATAAAATAGAGTACGAAAATGATGTAGTCAATTGACGAAAGCGTGTTCATAGCGGGCTGCAAAAGTTTTTTAAGTCGTGAATGTTAGTTGTTATTTAGAGGCTTTTTAAGCTTTTAAAGCCATTTAAGCTGTTATTTGCGAAAACTTCACCTTTTTGGTGAAGTTTTCGCAATTGCGGCTGCAATATGTGGAATTATTTTTAAATCGAATGACGATAATACAAATCATTCCATCTTAATTGATTCTTAAGGTCGTACAAATTGCTGTTTTTGCCGATCAATAAGTACTCGATACCTGCCATCTCGGCAAAATCTTCCATATGCTCGGCTGTCAGGTTCTGGCTGTAACCGGTATGGTGTGCGCCACCCGCCAGGATCCATGCCGCGCAACCTGTTTTCATATCAGGGTAGGGTTTCCACAATACGCGCGCTACCGGTAATTTCGGCAGGCTTTCGATTGGGTCAACAGCTACCACTTCGTTTACGATAAGGCGGAAACGGTTACCCATATCAACGATAGAGGCGTTAAGGGCCGGTCCGGAACCTGCATTGAACACCAGGCGTACGGGATCTGCTTTGCCACCGATGCCCAGCGGGTGAACTTCAACAGTTGGTTTGTCATTGGCGATGGAAGGACAGATCTCCAGCATGTGTGAGCCCAGCACCAGTTGGTTATTGGGGTCGAAATGATAGGTATAGTCTTCCATGAAAGAGTTACCGCCTTTCAAACCGGTTGCCATTACTTTCATGGCGCGTACCAGGGCTGAAGTTTTCCAGTCGCCTTCGCCGCCAAAACCGTATCCTTCCGCCATCAGGCGCTGAGATGCGATACCGGGCAGCTGCACCATGCCATGCAGGTCTTCAAAAGTGTCGGTATAACCTTTGAAATTGCCTGCTTTCAGGAAGTTGCGCATGCCGATCTCGATCTTTGCGGCCTCGCGCAGCTCTTTATGGCGATCGCCGCCTTTGCGCAGGGGTGCCTGTACGGTGTATATTTCTTCATATTCGGCTACGGTTTGGCCAATGGCGCTGTCGCTTACATCATTGATCACTTTTACCAGGTCGCCGATGCCATAACCATTAACTGAATAGCCGAATTTCAATTCTGCTTCTACTTTATCGCCTTCGGTAACCGCTACCTGGCGCATGTTATCGCCAAAGCGGCAGAAACGGGCGTTTTGCCAGTCGTTCCAGCCGGCGGCAGCGCGCATCCAAACGCTTACGCTGTTCACCACCTGGCTTTCCTGCCAGTGGCCTACAACCACTTTTCTGTTCATTCGCATCCGGCTTACCATAAAACCGAACTCGCGGTCGCCATGGGCGCTTTGGTTCAGGTTCATGAAGTCCATATCGATGCTGCTCCAGGGAATATCGCGGTTAAACTGGGTGTGCAGGTGTAATAAAGGTTTTTGCAACACTTTCAATCCGCCGATCCACATTTTGGCAGGAGAGAAGGTATGCATCCAGGCCATGATACCGATACAGGTAGGTGTAGTGTTGGCTTCAACACAAACCTGGTAAATTTCTTCAGGCGATTTAACAACGGGTTTGAATACAACCCGAACCGGAATGGCAGGGTCTTTATCAATTGACCGCGCTATCTGTGTTGAGTGTTCGGCTACCTGTTTCAGGGTTTCTTCGCCATACAGGTGTTGGCTTCCTGTTACAAACCAGACTTCCAGTTTTTTCAAATCTTCCATAACTAATTTGATGATGTGATAATTTGATAATGTGATAATGAAATACAGATAAAAGCAAAACCAATTTTGAATATTGCGATTCGCATTCCCGTTGCCTTGCTGCCTTTATGCCTTGTTGCCTTTATGCATTGCTTCTACTGTCCGTAATAAGCGTCTTTCCCATGTTTCCTTTGCCAGTGCTTGTCGATCAGTGCATCTTTTAGCCGGGGCGCTTTCGGATTGATCTGCTCGGTGAGGTAAGCCATGCGGGCCACCTCTTCCAGAACGGCGGCGTTATATACGGCTTTGTCGCCATTTTTACCCCAGGCAAACGGGGCATGATTGCCTACCAGCATCATTTCCACTTCCTCGTACGACAGTTTTCTTTCTTTAAAACAATTGATGATCTGGTAACCGGTCTCAAATTCATAGTTCCCTTTGATCATATCATCGCTCATTGGCGGTGCGCAGGGAATGTCTACGGTATTATGGTCGGCATGCGTTGTACCAAAAATGGGAATATCGCGTTGGGCCTGTGCCCACGCGGTAGCGTAGGTGCTGTGCGTATGCACAATGGCGCCTATCTTCTCCCATTCAGCATATAAAACGGCATGTGTTTTCGTATCGCTTGAAGGGCGCAGGTCGCCGCTGATGATTTTGCCATCGAAATCAACGATCACCATTTTAGCAGGGGTCAGGTCCTTGTAAGGAACACCGCTGGGTTTAATGGCAAAAACGCCGAGGGCTCTGTCGGCGACACTTACATTACCAAATGTGAATAATACCAGGTTCAGTTCCGGTAGTTGCATGTTAGCCTTGTAACAGGCTTCTTGTATGTGTTGATACTTGCTCATGATAGAAAACAGTTTCAGGTTACGGGTTTCAGGTTACAGGGGGAATTGTATTTCCGTGCAAACTGTAACCTGCAACCTGTAACAGCATATTAGTTTGACAATGCCGATTCTTTAGATTTTACTTTCACCGTACTCTCCACAAATCCACCCAGGTTATGGTATTTTTTATAGCGCGCCTGGTAAAGGGCCACTTTTGTTTTGTCGGGATGGTAAGTGGCGTCGAAGCCCCGGCCCATGGCATTCATGGCATCTTCCACTTTATTGTAGATGCCGGCTGCGGTAGCGGCAAACATGGCGGCGCCGAGGGCGCAGGTTTGTTCTGACTTATGAATGCGGATGGGCATATTCATAACGTCGGCCATCATTTGCATAATGAACGGCGATTTTTTTGCCACGCCACCGAGGCCGATCAATCCTTTTACCGGAACGCCTTCATTGTTGAAGCGGTCTACAATGGCTTTGGCGCCAAAACAGGTAGCTTCAACAATTGCCCTGAAAATACGGGGGGCATCGCTGCCAAGGTTCAGGCCGGTAACGGCGCCTTTTAGTTCCTGGCTGGCATCGGGTGTACGGCGGCCATTGAACCAGTCAACCGCCAGTTCGCTTTGCTCATCGATCACGATCGATGCTGCCTGTTTGCTGAGTTCAGGGATCAGCTTGTCGGCTGTTTCCTGAATAAGCGCTTTGGCTGTTTCGGCATTAACGAGCGATGATTGTCCCAGTACATGATGCAAAGGCCAGGTAAGCACCTGTTTGAACCAGGCATAGGCATCGCCAAAAGCACTTTGTCCGGCTTCCAGTCCCATCATGCCGGGGATAACGGAACCAGGTACCTGTCCGCAAATGCCTCTTACCAGTTTGCCTTCCACTTCGTTCAGCGGAGCTACCAGCATATCGCAGGTAGAAGTTCCCATTACCTTACTGAGGTGGTAGGGTTCAATTTGTCCGCCAACTGCGCCCATATGGGCGTCAAAAGCGCCAACGCCGATAATTACGTCGGTAGAAAGGCCCAGTTTTTCGGCCCATTCTTTACTCAGGGTGCCGGCAGCCTGGTCGGCTGTATATGTTTTTGTAAAAAGCCGTTTGGTAAATCCGGTTAATAACGGATCAAGATCGGTAAAGAATTGTTCAGGTGGTAAACCGCCGAATTCCGCAGCCCACAGGGCTTTGTGACCGGCTGAGCATACGCCGCGTTTCATGGCCGAAACGTCTTTACCGCCTGTCAGTACGAAGGGGATCCAGTCGCAGTGTTCAACCCATGAATGACAGGCCCCGCGTACCTCGCTGTCTTCACGAAGAATGTGCAACAGCTTGGCCCAGAACCATTCTGAAGAGTAGATGCCCCCTACGTATTGCAGGTAGTTGACGTCATACTTCCCGGCATGGGCGTTTATTTCGGCCGCTTCGGGAACAGACGTATGGTCTTTCCAAAGCACGAACATGGCGTTGGGGTTCTTTTCAAAACGCGGCAACAGGGCGAGGGGAGTGCCGGTTTCGTCTACTGCTACCGGTGTTGACCCGGTAGTGTCGATTGAAATGGCCCTGATGTTGGCCGTTACTGAAGGGCCCGCCTGCACTAAGCACCGGGTAATGGTTTGTTCCAGGCCTTCCAGGTAGTCGAGTGGATGCTGTCTGAACTGGTTAACGCCGGGATTGCAATACAAACCGTCTTTCCAGCGGGGATAATAAAATACTGCAGAGGCTACTTCCTGCCCATTGGCAGCGTTGGCGATGATCGACCGCACTGAATCTGTGCCATAGTCAACACCAATTACATAATTTTCTTTTTTCATATCGACAACTAATACAAGTATGTTTTTTTATGAAGACCCGATTGGGATGAAGACCGGAGAACTGATACAAAGATACAGCCTGAACCGCCCATACATCCTGTTTTGTGTCAAAATAACATTTAAAGTATGAATCCACAAAAATTACTTCTGCTGCCGGCAGCGGAAATATCAGGGTAAACCCGTAAAAGGGGTAGGAGATGCTAACGTTTTAGCGGCAAGGGCGGCCGTACTGATAAGTTGGGCGTTTATAAGGGGGCAAAGGTAAGGGGGAAGGCATGGAAAAAGGCTAAAAGTTGAGATAAATCATTAAAAGTGAATGGCCAGGCAAAAAGGGGTCAATGGTCAAAGTAGAATGATCAATGCCGGCCGTGGCTGCGCTCCGGAACTATGCACGGTTTCTCCGTATCTCCGAAATAACTCCGGTCGTCGCCAAAAACGGCCCGGTTGTCATTCGCAGCTGTAACTTACTGTTAAAAAAATTACATTCGTGCTTTCAATTGAAATATGTCTCGGAGAAAACTGGTTTACATTTTACTGCATGTGCTATTTACCACATTGATCATACTGGTGCCAATTTTTGTTATGCCCCTCAAGGATGCGAAAACGCCCAATTACCTGCAATGGCATACCATCATATTCACCGCGTTGCAAACCGGCGGTTTCTATTTTAGCGCCTATGTATTGTATCCCCGGTTGTTATTGAATAAGCGGTTAGCGGCCTATATTCTTGCTATTCTGGGCGTGAGCTTATTGTTTTCGCTTATCACCGGTTGTTTCATGGTTGTTGCTGAGGAACTGCCTTTATATGCGATCTTTGCCGGTATTGTGGTAAAGATCTTTATCGGGTTGTTTGTAATGGGAACCGCTACCAGTTACCGGTTTATCGTTGATGTAATGCAAAACGACCGGCTGCAAAAAGAATCGCTTACCATGGAGCTTTCTTTTTTGCGTTCACAGGTGAGTCCGCACTTCATGTTCAATGCCCTCAACAGCATGGTATCGCTGGCGCGGAAAAAATCTGACCTGCTTGAGCCTGCCCTGTTAAAGATGTCGAACCTGATGCATTATATGCTGTATGATTCCGATGAGGAAAAAGTAAGTCTGAATAAGGAAGTGGAATACATTCGCAGTTATATCGATCTGCAAACGATGCGTTTTGGCGATTCGGTGAAGATCCTCTTCATGGTGCAGCCGGGAAACTATTCTCATATCATTGAACCGATGTTACTGATACCGCTGATCGAAAATGCGTTTAAGCATGGGGTGAATGTGGCCGATGAACCGGAGATCAATATTGAACTGGCGGTGGCGGAAAAGGAGGTATCATTAACGGTTTCCAATAAAACCATTCCCTACAAGGCTCAGGTGGCCGATAAAACAAAAGGCATTGGTTTAACTAATCTTGAACGGCGGTTAAAAATATTGTATCCGGGTAAACACCAGCTGGCTGCCCAAAGGAAAGACAACTGGTATCATGCCTCCCTTAAAATCGTAACGCATGATTAAATGCCTGGCTGTCGATGATGAAGCATTATCGCTCGATCTGCTCGAAGATAACATCAAACGTATTCCTTTCCTGCACCTGGTGCAGCGTTGCAAGAACGCGTACGAGGCCATGGATGTATTGCGCCGCGAGCAGATCGATCTCATCTTTCTCGATATACAAATGCCCGGTGTTACCGGCACCCAGTTCCTGCAGTCGTTAACCTATAAACCGGTGGTGATCTTTATAACGGCGTTCAAAAAATATGCGCTGGAAGGTTTTGAGCTCGATGTGCTCGATTACCTGGTAAAGCCGGTTACCTTTGAACGTTTCCTGCGGGCGGTGAACAAAGCCGCTGATTTCTGTACATTGAAGAAGCAGGGCATTCCGGCACAGGCGGCGCTGCCTACCAATGATTATTTCTTTGTAAATGTTGAATACAGCCTCGTAAAAATAGCGGTGCAGGAGATCACGCATATTGAATCCATAAGGGATTATATGAAGATCTACCTGCTGAAAAACGACAAACCCGTCATTACCAAACTGGCCATGAAATCCCTGGCCGATAAACTGCCTCCCTCCCGTTTTGTGCGCGTGCATAAATCCTTTATGGTTTCCATTGATAAGATCTCGTTCATTCGTAAGAACCGGGTTTATATCGGTGAACATGTTATACCCGTAAGTGATTTCTATAAGGAAGAGTTGCATAAGGTTATCAGTCATAAATTATAACGATTAACGCCTGACGCAGAACGCAAAGCACAGTTAAAAGGTGTATTCGCGTTGAATGTTAGGCGTTTTGCGTTAAGCAAATAAGGCGCAGCCTGAAAAGAATCTCATCTACACAAATGGCTGTGATGTCGAAATATTACCTTAGGTCGCCTATTACGCTTTTTGTATCAGCCCTGTCAATGCATTTTTGCGGCATAAAGAAACAACCAACATATGCTATTTACAGGTTCTGCCCACTTTAACAAACCAATTGGGTTTTACATCGCCTGGCTCATGATCGGTTCATTCACCGCTAACAGCGTACAGGCACAACAAATTTCACAAACCGTAAAAGGTACCATCATCGACAAAGCCTCGGAAAAACCGCTGGCCGGTGTTAGTGTAACGGTGGCCTCGCTGTCGATGGGTGTCACCACCGATTCCACCGGTAATTATACGCTGGTGAATGTGCCGGTGGGCCGCCAGCGCATTTCGTTTTCCTCCATAGGTTATAAACCGGTTTCCATTCCTGAAGTGCTGGTAACGATCGGCAAACAGGTAATACTGGATGTATCGCTCGAAGAATCGATCAGTACGCTGAATGAAGTACGTGTTACGGCCCCTAAAGCGAGAAAAGGAATGGCCCTGAATGAATTTGCGGGCAGCAGCGCGCGATCGTTCAGTATGGATGAGGTTACCCGCTATGCGGGCGGGCGGAACGACCCGGCGCGGATGGCCGGCAATTTTGCCGGCGTATCGTCTACCAACGATTCGCGCAACGATATCGTTGTACGGGGTAATTCTCCTACGGCGGTTTTATGGCGTATGGAAGGAGTGCCCATTCCCAACCCCAACCACTTCACAACGCTGGGTACTACCGGCGGCCCCGTGAGCGCGCTTAACACCAATGCGTTAAAGAACTCCGATTTCTATACCGGCGCTTTCCCGGCCGAGTATGGCAATGCGAGCGGAGCCGTGTTCGATCTTTCCTTACGTTCGGGTAATAAGGATAAGGTGGAGAAGACGTTGCAGTTAAATATGTTCAGCGGGCTCGAAGTCATGATCGAAGGGCCGTTGAGCAAAAAGAAAAACGGTTCCTCGTTCCTGGTAGGTTACCGGTATTCTTTTGCCCAGTTGGGCCAGCAACTTGGCCTGCAATTCGGCACCGAAGCGGTTCCCAGGTACCAGGACCTTATTTTCAATATCAATTTCGCCAATTCAAAATTCGGTAAGTTCGGCATCTTCGGTATGGGCGGTATCAGTAGTATCGATTTTATTGGCGCCGACCTTGATTCTTCCGATCTTTTTGCCAATAAAGATGAGGACAGTTATTTTAAATCGCGTATAGGCGTGGTGGGTATAAAGCATACCATTGACGTAGGGCGTAATTCTTATATCAGGTCTGTATTATCTTATTCATATACCGGTAACGAAGGTGATGTGTATAAATATTACGATTCGTTACCAGACCGCCAGGGCATTTTGAATCAGAAAACGGAAAATACAGGGTTACGTTTTTCAACCTATATCAATTCAAAATTAAGTACCCGGTTTACCATACGTGGCGGACTATTAACTGAGCAGAATGGGCTCAACACAAGGCTCGAAACCCGGGAGGGGCGCCCCGGCTGGGAAACCCAGCGCGATTATGATGGCAACTCCTGGTTGTTGCAGCCGTACGTACAGGGCAAATACCGTTTTACAGAAAAGATATCGCTCAATGCCGGCGTACATGGAATGTTCTACACCTTCAACGATGCCTCTGCAGTTGAGCCGCGGGCATCACTGAGTTATGCCCTCGATAATACAAAGACCTTCACATTGAGTTATGGATTGCATAGCCAGTTACAACCTGCGCCGGTGTATTTGTTCCAGGAGAAACTGCCCAATGGGGTAGTTGATCAAAGCAACCGCAACCTCGGTTTCACCAAAGCACACCATTATATTTTTGGGTACGACTGGTCGTTTGCCAAAGACTGGCGCCTGAAAGCAGAAGCTTATTACCAGCACATATTCGATGCGCCGGTTGAAAAGTTAACCAGCGGCTTTTCGATCCTCAACAGTGGCGCCGACTTCACCTTCCCCGAAAAGACCGGGCTGGTGAATAATGGCACCGGTTCAAACCAGGGTGTTGAACTAACCATTGAAAAGTTTTTCAGCAAAGGCTATTACCTGCTTACTACCGCTTCGATGTTCAATTCAAAATATAAGGGCAGCGATGGTATAGAACGTAATTCCACTTTCAATAACCGCAGTGTATTGAATATGCTGGCCGGCAGGGAATTTAAAATGGGCAACAGCGGCCGCAACGTATTTACGGTAGATATCAAGTTGACGTATTCCGGCGGCCGCTATTATACCCCGGTTGATCTGGCTGCATCCAATATTGCCGGTATAGAAAAACTCGACGAGCGCAATTACAATGCAGAGCGGTTCCCCGATTATTTCCGCCTCGATACGCGTTTTGGTTTCCGCCTTAACGGCAGCAAACGCAGGTTGTCGCAAACCATTTATCTCGATCTGCAGAACGTAACCAACCGCGATAATGTGTTCGTTCGCCGTTATAACCAGGTGCAAAAACAGGTGGGAACCGTTTATCAGGTAGGGTTCTTTCCCGATATTATGTATAAGATACAATGGTGAGTGGTGAATGGTTAATGGGTTCCCGCCATTTAAAATGTTCGTATGTTTTTCTACCTCGTTTATTATATGCTTTTTGATCCCTTTGACATTTTAGATGTCATAGACCTCCTGTACCTGTACGATTATTTTGAGGAGTCAGGTTATTTTGAATGCCTTGAATTAATTGAATCATAAAAAAAGAAAAGAGCCCCCTCCTGATCATCAAAGGACATTGGGGCTCTTTTTTAATTAAGCTTAAGGTTCTTTCAGGAAGATGCATTAAGTGACCTTGTAGCTTTGTATTTCATTATCAAATTATCACATTAGCTGATTTTTTTTATGCCCTTTTATTGCATAGTACAAAATGTACAAATAGCAGGGCAGCATGCAAATAAAGAAGGCCTGGTGATTGGGAATATTCAGTCCGCCCTCGTTTTTAAGCGAAGCATAGATCAACGGAACGACAGCGCCACCGGCAATACCCATTACCAGCAGGGCCGAACCGGTTTTTGTGAATTTACCCAGCTTGTCGATGGCCAGCGGCCAGATGGCAGGCCACATCAGCGAATTGGCCAGTCCCAGCAAAGCAATAAAGGAGATTGCCGTGTATCCTTCTGTAAAATAAACCGCAATCGAAAACACAATACCCAGGATGGCCGAGGCTTTCAAAGCGGTTTGTTGTGAAAGATATTTAGGTATGGTGAATATGCCCACCACATATCCCACCAGCATAGCGGCAAGCGTGAACGATGTAAAGTTTTTTGTTTCGCTAAGCGGCATGCCCATCGATTTGCCATAAATGCCAATGGCGTCACCGGCCATTACTTCAACACCTACATATAAAAAGATACACAACGCGCCCAGGAGCAGGTGCGGGAATTGAAAGATGCTGGTTTTGTTGTTCGCGGTATTCGATAAAGCGGTTGTTTCTTTTTCTTCTTCAATACGCGGCTCGGGCAATGGCGATTTAAATAAGGCAAACGCCACTATGGCCAGCACCACAGCCAGGATAATATAAGGCATGATCACTTTGCCCGAAAGTTCGTTCAGTAACTGTTCTTTCTCTGCTATATTTTTAGTGGTATTTACTTTTTCTTCCAGCTCTTTGGCATTGCTCAACAATACGGCGCTTAAGATCAATGGGCTTATAATGCCGGCCACTTTATTGCAAATACCCATGATGCTGATGCGTTTTGCAGCGCTTTCAATGGGCCCAATGATACTGATGTATGGGTTGGAAGCCGTTTGCAGTAACGCCAGCCCGGTTCCCTGTATAAACAAACCGGTTAAGAACAATCCGAAACTTCTTTGTTGCGCGGCCGGAATAAAGATGAGTGAACCGATAGCCATTACCAGTAAACCCAATGACATTCCCGTTTTAAAACCGGTGCGTTTCAGGATCACCGAAGAAGGTAGGGCCAGAAAAAAATAGGCCATGTAAAAGGCGGTGGTCACCAGGAAGGCCTGCACGTCGCTTTCCAACTGGCAAACCAGTTGAAGGAACTGGATCAGGCTTCCGTTCAGCCAGGTAATAAAACCGAAAATAAAGAACAAAAAGCCGATGATGAAAATGGCTGTTGTGTTGGTTCGTTGGGATACTGGTGCAGTCAGCGTTTTGGCAGTAGTCATGTTTAAATTGTTGAAATGATTTGATTGAACGATCGTTCTTTCTCATTATACTGTTGTAACAAAATAGCCTGGTTTTGGGCGCGTATCAGGTTATGCCCCTCGTAACGGGCGCCGTAATATACGTCATCATTTAAATGATCGGTCAAAAAACGTAAAGCCTGCATATAGATCATAAACTGGCCGGCGTAAAAAAAGTGTTGTTTTTCTACCGGGGTTAATTCATTGTTCAGTTCACCTAGATATCCCTGTGCAATGGCGGTGAAGAATGCTTCGCGCACCTGTATTAGCTGAAAGTTTTTTTCTTCCTCGCTAACCGGCGAAAGATAGGTACGCATCATATCGCCTACGTCGCTGATAAAATAACCCGGCATTACCGTGTCGAGGTCGATAACGCAAAGGCCTTTCTTTTGCGGGTCGAAAAGCACATTGCTGATCTTGGTATCATGGTGAATGACGCGCACCCTGAACCCGGGGTCTTTTTTGATCTGCTCATAGGTTTCAACCAGGTGGCGTTGCTGCTGTAAATAGCCAATGAGTGCAGACGCGTCGCGGATACGTAATTTGTTGCCGTTGGCCAATGCACCGGTGAACTGCCGGTAACGCAATGAAAGATCGTGAAATTGTGGAATGGTGATCTTCAGCAGGCCTGTATCAAAACCGCTCAACAGGCGGGTAAAGCGGGCAAACTGCCGGGCTGCCTCAAAAGCCTGTTCCGGGCTATGCACCATATCAACTGAATGCGACCGGGCAATGAAGGGGAATAGCCGGAAATACTGTTTTTTTTCATCCACGTATAAGTAAGTGCCGTTACTATCGGGCAGGGCGCCGGCAAAAAGGTAATCGGGGCTATGTTTTTGCAAGTAAGCGCCCAAATTGCCGATGTTTAGAGCAATATCTTCAGGCTGTTTAAAAACGGCGGTATTTATCTGCTGCAGAATATAGCGGGGCTGGCCGTCGTGGGTGCTGATCTTCCAGGTATGGTTGATCAGTCCGCTCCCAAAAGGTTGAACTGCATATTGGGCAGGAGTAAGGCCAAAATGGGTTAGAATATTATTGAACATGCATCATCGGTTGAATCTTGAATGAGCTTTGTCCGCCGAAGCCTGGCGACGGCGGAGCAAGCCGCATCAGGCTCAAACTTACAGCGTTGGGGCCAAAAATCAACACGCAAACGGTTGTGCCATTTTCCCGCCAAAGGCGGGAAAGGCAACAAGGCAACGAGGCAGCAAGGCATAGCATTAAAAGGGCACTCGCTGCCTCTATGCCTTGTTGCCTTGTTGCCTGCATTTTAGTAATATATGAAGGGCTTATAACTCAAATCCCTTTACCCTGTTACATGAGGCGGATTAATATTTAGTAAAATATTCCATCATTTCAGTTAAACTAGACATTGACGCCCCTGGCTAAAATGTGTAGCTTTCCACTTTAAAGCGTTCAGTGTTGGTTATTTAGCAAAAGCAGCAAGGACGAGGCGTGCCACGTTGAGCCTGCATTGTTTTTATATCTATAAACGACGACAAAGGCCAGTTAACAATTACCTGAAGCTCTCAAAAGCGACTGTCTCAACTGACGTGGCACGTCTTTCCATCAACTCCGAATGTATTTAAAAAGATAGTTCTTGACAGGCATTCGATGTAAACCGGTTGAAAAACCGCAGCCTGGCCATTGGTTACGATTGAAAATAGTTGCGCGTATGAAAAAAATGTATTCATTTTCTTCATCTGTCCCGCTAACCGGCGGGAGCTTACCAGCCGATCCATTCTGCCTGAACTATATAATTATATTGGCTTAAAGCCCGTTATCATTTTTAATTAAGTTAACCAACCAACAATTTTCAGATAATTTTTACATCCTGTATGGGTATTACTAAATATTTTGAAGAATTTGAACTGAATGAGAAAAGGTCAACCGGCGGACGCACGGTTACCGAAACCGATATTGTTATTCATGCAGGCCAGTCAGGCGACTTCTTCCCGCATCATATGGATGAGGAATGGTGCAAGACCCAACCATTCAAAAAACGCATTGCCCACGGTACCCTCATTTTTACTATTGCAGTAGGCTTAACAGCCCATGTCATTAACGAAGTGGCCATGACCTACGGTTATGATCGCCTGCGTTTCATTAAACCTGTTTTCATTGGCGATACCATCAGGGCCTCTGTCACTATTTCTAATATTAAAGAAAATAAAAAGCCGGGTTTTGGCCTGGTTACCGAACTGGTAGAAGTGTTTAACCAGCATGGTGAAGTAGTAATGATCTGTGAACACGTATTGTTGGTACATAAAAAAGAAAGCTAGGAGCATATGTCTGAAATTGTTTTAAATGGAATTACCTGGGGGCACAGCAGAGGCATAACACCCCTGCTGGCAGCCGCGCAACGCTATTCAGAACTGAACCCAAAGGTTACCATTAACTGGAAGAAAAGGACCCTGCAGGAGTTTGCCGATTTCCCGCTCGAAAAACTGGTGAATGATTATGATCTGCTGATCATCGATCATCCCTGGGTGGGTTGCGCCGCTGCCACCAACAGCGTATTGCCGTTAGATGAATATTTACCTGCCGCATACCTGCAAAATCAGTCAGGCAATTCGGTAGGCGAATCGCATATAAGCTATTTTTACGATAATCACCAATGGGCGCTGGCTATTGATGCGGCAACGCCTGCGGCAAGTTATCGGGCCGACCTGTTTCAGCAGAACGGGGCCAAAGTGCCCGATACCTGGGAAGAGCTGATCGGGCTGGCAAAGAAAGGAAAGGTTGCCATTCCTTCCATTCCCATCGACAGCCTCATGAACTTTTACATGTTCTGCCTGGCGCTGGGCGAAGAACCCTTCCAAAGTAAAGAACACGTAGTAAGTAAAGAAATTGGGGTACAGGCCTTACAGACCATGCGCAACCTGTATTCGTTAATAGATAAGAAATTGTTCTCGTGCAATCCGATCGCTGTGGCAGAGCTTATGAGCAGCACCAACGATTACTGGTATTGCCCGTTTGCCTATTGTTATTCAAACTATTCCCGCACCGGGTATGCGAAATACCCGCTTACTTATGCCAACCTGGTTCATTTTGGCAAAAAGCGGTTACGCAGCACCATTGGCGGAACGGGTTTGGCGGTTTCGTCGTTTACGAAACATAAAAAAGAAGCGGTTGATTTTACCGCCTGGGTTTGCGGTGAAGAAAGCCAGAGCACTTTTTATGTACAACACGGCGGACAGCCGGGGCACCTCGCGGCCTGGACGAACAATTTGGCCAATTTGCTTACCAACAGCTTTTTTCATACGGTATTACCCGTAATGAAAAACGGTTACATGCGTCCACGTTATAATGGGTACCTTCATTTTCAGGACCATGCCGGCGACCCGGTTCAGCAATATTTGTTACAGGGCGGAAATCCTGAATCGGTATTAAAAGAAATAGATCGTATTTATCAACATAGCCTTAAAGGCGAAAAAATGAGCTTGTCAATATGAGTCGATTGCCTTTACAGGGATTGCTTGTGCTGGAATTCAGTCAGTATTTATCTGGCCCGTCTGCCGGGTTACGCCTGGCCGATCTCGGGGCGCGTGTCATTAAAGTAGAACGCCCCGGCACAGGTGACGCCGGCCGGCGGTTATCGATCAAAGACCTGTGGACCGACGACAGCTCCATGTTGTTTCATACCATCAACCGCAATAAAGAAAGTTTTACTGCCGATCTCAAAAATCCCGATGACCTGGCACTGGTGAAAAAGCTGATAGAAAAAGCGGATGTGCTTACGCATAATTTCCGGCCCGGGGTCATGGAGAAGGTAGGGCTGGGGTATCACGAGGTAATAAAGATCAATTCCCGTATTATATATGGTGCGGTAAGCGGTTATGGCAAAGAAGGCCCCTGGAAGAACCGGCCGGGCCAGGACCTGCTGCTGCAGTCGATGAGCGGACTGGCTTACACAACCGGTAACGCCAAAGACAATCCCATGCCATTTGGTTTGGCCATTGCCGATAACCTGTGCGGTTCGCAGCTGGTACAGGGTATTTTAAGTGCATTGATAAGAAGACAAAAGACCGGCGCCGGCGCATTGATAGAAGTGAGCCTGCTCGAGTCGTTGCTCGATTTCCAGTTTGAATTACTGACCACCTACCATAGCAGTGGTAAATTGCCCAAACGCAGCAAGGTGAATAACGGGCATCCGTTATTACATGCGCCGTATGGTATTTACTCTACTGCTGACGGTCACATTGCCATTGCGATGGTCGACATAAACCAACTGGCAAAAGCTATCGGTTGTAATGAGCTGATGGCCTATGACCAAAAAGTTGCTTTCAGTTTGCGCGATGAAATAAAGTCAGTGCTGGCCAAACACCTGTTAACACAGCAATCGGCGTACTGGCTGGAGAAGTTGCATGCCAACGACCTGTGGGCCATGGAAGTGCTCGATTGGGAACGGCTTACAAAACAGGAAGCGTACAGGGTTTTGCAAATGGAGCAAACGATCACAACTTCAAAGGGAAAAGAAGTTACCACAACCCGTTGCCCTATACGCATCAACGGGGAGCGGATCTTCTCGCCAAAACCTGCGCCGCAGTTGGGCGAGCATACGGAGGCGATAAAGAAAGAATTGATTGGGAAGTTGTGAATTGAACTGTAAACCAGTAACCGCAATGCTGGTAACAAAACGAAATGTTTTAACAAAGAATGAAACCCTTACAAGATATTATCGTAGTTGATTTCAGCCAGTTTTTATCTGGCCCTTCTGCCGGTTTACGTCTGGCCGATATGGGCGCGCAGGTAATAAAGATAGAGCGTACAGGTGTAGGCGATATCTGCCGTCAGTTGTATGTATCGAACGTGATGATAGAAGGGGAGTCTACTATTTTTCATGCCATCAACCGCAACAAGCAAAGTTATGCGGCCGACCTGAAAAAAGAAGAAGATCTCGAAAAGGTAAAACAGATCATTGCCCGCGCAGATGTGCTGATGCACAATTTCCGGCCCGGCGTAATGGAAAGGCTGGGGCTCGGCTATGAAACCGTAAAAGCGATCAATCCGCAGATCATCTATGCCGAAGTAAGCGGGTATGGCAATGAAGGCCCGTGGAAAGACCTGCCCGGTCAGGACCTGTTGTTGCAGGCCGTATCGGGATTGACCTGGTTAAGCAGTAACCGCAGCGATAATCCAACGCCCATGGGAGTGGCCGTGGTAGATATTCTGGCCGGAACCCATATTGCACAGGGTATTCTCGCAGCATTGTTCCAGCGCACCATAACCAATGAAGGCAGCCTGGTGCAGGTAAGCATGCTCGAATCGATCCTCGATTTTCAGTTTGAAGTGCTCACCTGTTTTTATAACGATGGCCGCGAGTTGCCCGTACGCAGTGAGATCAATAATGGCCACGCATATTTATCGGCCCCGTATGGCATTTACAAAACCGCCGATGGGTACCTGGCGCTGGCCATGGGGAATATTACCCAGTTGGCAACCCTGTTGGAATGCGATGCATTGCAACAATTCACCAATACCGCAGAATGGTTTGTGAAGCGCGATGAAATAAAGACTATTCTGGCCGGTCATTTACTGGGCCGCAATACCGACGCCTGGCTGGCTGTGCTGGAACCGGCAGATATCTGGTGCGCAAAGGTGTTGGATTACGATACCCTGGTACAGGAGAACGGTTACCAGATGCTTAACATGGAACTGAAAGTAAAAACCAGCAATGGTTTATCAATAACCACCACAAGGTGCCCGATAAGGATAGATGGCGAAATTTATACGTCGAACATCGGGGCGCCGTTGCTGGGTGAACATAACGAACAAATAGAAGAGCAGTTTGGACTTAAAAAACAGCCGATATCGAATTATGAAGTGTAATGGAGCGTGCTGACTGGTGGGGAATGGTGAAAATTGTTTATTTGAAATTTTTACCATGTAACTTGCGGTCACCTTCAATATAATTCATAAGCCGATATAAACCGATTGCTATGGAAGTCATCGATACCCATGTTCACATATGGAATTTCGCAAAAGCAGAATATGAATGGTTAAAGAATGATACCTCTGTTCTTAACCGGAATTACGATATCGAAGAATTACAGGCCGAACAGAAAGATACCGCTATAACAGGCGGGGTGCTGGTACAGGCGGCGAATAATTTCGAAGATACCAACTGGATGTTACAGGTTGCCGGCGCAACCGGCTTTATAAAAGGGGTTGTAGGCTGGATGCCTTTAAAAGACCCTGCGTTCACCGCCACCGCCCTCAAAGAATACCTGGGAAATCCTTATTTCAAAGGAGTGCGCCATTTGATCCATGATGAACCGGATCCGCAATGGTTATTACAACCCACGGTTACGCAAAGCCTTTCTGTGCTGGCTGCTTATGATGTGCCGTATGATGTGGTGGGCGTAAACCCGCAACACCTGATAACGGCGCTGGAAGTAGCGCACAAAGTTCCCGAGTTGAGGCTGATGCTCGATCATATGAACCAGCCGCCCATAGCTACCGGCGATAGGTTTGGCGAATGGGGCCAGCTGATGAAAGCAGTTGCTTCGCACAAAAACTTTTACGTTAAGATCTCGGGGCTGGGCACCTGTTCAAAAAAAGGCGATGCCTGGACGGAAGAGGATATTCAACCGTATCTTGAATTTGTGCTGGAGCATTTTGGCGAGAACCGCTGTGTTTGCGGAGGCGACTGGCCGGTTTCACTGCTGGCAGGCGGGTATAAGCAAACCTGGCAGAAGTATTTAAAAGCGTTATCGAATATACTGCCAGATGCAGCTTTGCAAAAAGTGGTGTATGGTAATGCGGTTGCGTTTTATAACCTGTAGTGTGGAAGTTGACAAGTTGATAGAGTTGATAGAGGCAATAAAGCAAGAGTTGAGAAGCAGGGTGGGGCCGGGAAGTGCGGGTATAGAAAGCCGATTTAGAAAATAGCGAGAATGAAAATTGTGACCAGGCTCGAATACAGGATTATTCACCATTCACAAAAAAACGAATTGCTTTAACAAATGGAAGTTATAACCGGAGTAATATATCATTCAGTAGGAGCCTCTTGTGCTGCCATGTGCTATACCCCGCAAAAAAAAGTGGCGCGGTGGTCGTGGCAAACGTATTGGCTGGCCCAGGCAGCGGTTTGCTGGTTATTATTACCCCTGGTGATCGCATGGCTAACCATTCCCCAAATAGGCAGGGTGCTGCAGGAAGCGCCTGCCGATGCCATGATAAAGACGTTCATTTACGGAGTGGCTTACGGAATTGGCGGAACCGCATTCGGCATGGCCATCAGGTACGTAGGTTTTTCATTGACCTATGCCATAGCGGTAGGCATTTCGTGTGTGCTGGGTACCCTGTTGCCGCCCCTGGTGCACGGGCAACTGGCAACATTGTTCAGTCAGAACGGCGCCGGCTGGATAATGGCCGGTATAACGATAGGCGCATTGGGCATTGCCTGTTGCGGTGTGGCCGGAAGGTTTAAGGAAAATGATCTGAAGATCAGCGAAACCCTGGGAAGTTCGTTTTCCCTGGCAAAAGGATTGCCGCTTTGTTTTCTGGCAGGCGTATTATCGGCCGTGTATGGGTTCTCTATCGACCAGGGCGAACCGATAGCAGCGGTGGCAGAAAAATATGGCAGCGGAAATTTCAGGATCAATATTGTTTACATTTTTTCAAATACCGGAGCTTTTGTATCTACCCTTATATATTGCCTCTACCTGCACCGTAAAGAAAAAACGTTTGGCGAGTACCGGCAAACCGGGCCAAACAACCGTTTACTGGTTAATTTTGTCATGGCTGTGCTTACCGGCTGTTTGTGGTATTCACAGTTCTTCTTTTACGGGCTGGGGCATGTGCGTATGGGGAAATACCAATATAGCAGTTGGGCAATACATATGATCATGCTGGTATTGTTCAGCTCGGTGGCTGGTCTGTTGCTGAAGGAATGGGTGAAATGCCGCCGGAAAACGATTGCTACGCTTGTGCTGGCCCTGGTTATTTTGGTAATAGCGGTGCTTG
>CBIHPC010000079.1:0-22840 GCA_966211305.1 uncultured Niastella sp. | reverse complement strand
GCCGGTTCCTGCTGCCAACCCTGTTTGAAGATTTTCCGCTGGAAGAAATACTGGTAGCCGACACCCGTAAACCATTCCTGGAGCGCGAACAGTACCATTTTTCCATTTCCCACGGAGGCAACTTCGCTGCAGCTATTGTGAGCAGCGCCAGCAGGGTGGGGGTTGATATTGAACTCGTATCGCCACGTATAGTGGCTATTTCACATAAATTCCTGCATCACGACGAAAAGGTGTTCCTGAACGACTGGCTGCACCTTACCAAAATGCACCTCGAGCTCACTACCGTATTATGGAGCGCCAAAGAGGCCATTTATAAATGGTATGGCCATGGGGAGCTTGATTTCAGGCAGCACATGCAGTTATCGGGGCCCATCACTTTCAAGGCCGACGAAACCATTGTACTACCATTCGTGTTCAAAAAACAGGAACCCATTCCCTTAACGGTAGAGGCCAGGATCTTCGATCAGGTAGCGCTTGCCTGGGTGATGACGGGAGGGTAGTTCTATGCAAGGTTATTCATCCACCAGCAAGGCATCGGCATCATCGATCAGGTCCAGTTGAATATTGTCGCTGCCGGCGATGCCTTCAATGGAGCCTTTGATATGAGCCGCATTGAGCAGCACTTTTTCCAGTTGCTTTTCGCGCATCTTCCAAAGCTTTTCCATGGCGTCGCGTTCTTTTTGCAGCGATTGTTTCATGGCCCTGAACCCTTCCCGAATAGCGCTCCATTGTTCACCGAACTCATTGCTGGTTAAATAGGAATACAACATATTCATTTTGTCGCCCCGGTTTTCCTGTGTTTTGGTAGCCATAAAGATCTTGAGGATCCCATCGCGCAGCACATGTACCAATGCCAGTGCATCGCTGAAAGAGCAGATCCAGATGCCGTCGAGCTGTCCGAACGTATTCACCTGGTCGGGCAGGGCCTGGGTTACAATTACCCCTATATCGGCCGACGTGCTGCGCATATCGGCCTTTAGTTTTTCGATCCAGTTCTTATCGAAATGTTTGGTGCGTTTGCTTTCAAAAATGATCTTTCCGCATTCCTGTCCCAGGTTATTGCGAATGATGAGGATACAGTCGGCCCCGCGCACGCCTTTCCCTACTTCACTCACGACGTCGAAGGGGAAAGTGGCCTTGAGCATTTCTTCCAGGATAAGTTCCTGTACCTCGCCCTGTAATTGCATGGAACCCTGTTCGGCTTTGCGGCGCATTTCTTCGGCCAGTTTTTTCTGGTCGTCGAGCTGTTTTTCCAGTTCGCGTAACCGGAACTGGTATTCGGTTTCCCGGGCAGCTGTTTTCTGTTCTTCGAGTTTACGCAATTCTTCCGACAGCTTTACGCGTTCCTCCTGCAGTTTACGTTGAACCGAAAGCTCCAGCTCGGCCTCTTTGTTTTTGAGCGCCTGCTCTTTTTGCAGGAATTCCAGTTCTTTTTGCCGGGCCTGCACCAGTTTGTTCTCCTGGTCTTTATTGGTTTGCTGCAGCATTTGCATTTTGGTCTCGAAATCTGCTGAAATGGTTTTGCGAAGGTTCACTTCAACAGATTGCTGAATGCGGCTTGTTTCATCCTGCAACTTTTTGGCAAACGCTGCTTCTATATGTTGGGCCTGAGCGATCAGCTCTTTTTCGCGCCGGGCAAAATCATCTTCTTTCTGTTTTACAAAAACCAGCATTTGCTCCCGCAACTTCTTCTTATATTCTTCAGAAACAGCATCTTCTATGGCAAACTTGTGTCCGCAACTGGGGCATTTGATATCTGTGGCCATGTACGAATTTTGCGCGCAAGTTAAGGAAAACGGAAGGGATGCAGGCTGGTATACCGGCTCCGGGGTTCGAAATGGCTGTTAGTGATAGGGATTTATATATGAGTACAAGTTGACAAGTTAACGGGTTAACGGGTAAACCGGAAAAAAGGGTTGGCGTTACTGACAGAAAGCGGGAACCGGTGCCGGCGTTTTTGTTCCTGCTTTTTTCAGGGGCTGGGTCCTGACCTGCTGATACCCCTAAACGGTCACCTTTATTGAGCGTCCGCATTTTTTTTTACCATTCAGAATTCTTTTTATTACTTTCGTATACGCTTGCACATATAGTTCCCCGTGCAGCCCCAGCCAATAGCGAACTGAGATTGCCAATAATTCTATATCCCTCAGATCTATGCAATCTGCCTTGTCCTTTATAACATGTATTTCAAGTCATTGTTATACCGTACAATATGTTTACTACGGCGTTATGGCTTAGATACCACTGGTTAAACCTCAATTAGTAATTCTGAAAGGTGGCACTGATTATAATCAGGCAGCTCAAACATGAAGGTTGATTTCCCGATTCTACCAATGGATGTATGCGATTGATGATTTTGTATTTACACGTATGGCAATCAGTTATATCTAACGGTTAATCATTTTGTTTACCAAACCCTTCGCCGTGGCTACCCATAAACATATTGCCGAGCTCATAATTAAACACCGTAGGAATACATTAAGCTTGCAGGAAAATGAAGAACTGAATGCATGGTGTAATCTTTGCGAGGAGAACCAGTTGCTGTTTGAACGGTTGAGCGGTCCGGGTTATGATAACATGGTTGAATTATATAACAGTTTATCCATAACCGAAACGGTCGGGAAAGTGCGGCCGCTGTTTCCGGGTAAACGAAGAAAACGTTTTATAACGGCCCTGGTATATGCCGCCATTGTAATGTGTTTGCTGTTCACCGCGGTTGCTGTGAATTCAATTTTCAATAAAGAAAAAGATAGATATAAAAAGAATGAATTGGTTCAACAGCAGGCGTCGGCTATAAACGATAATAAAGCGCCGGATCTGCACCGTGTTCAACTGAAGCTGGCTAACGGTGATGTGGTATACCTTGATAGTACGGTTGACGGCCATATCGCTTTACAGTACCGGTCGGCTATATTTAAGCGTGGGGATATGGTACGGTATGAATGGTCAACCGGGAATGCGCAGCCCGAACTGGAGTATAACACCCTCATAACCCCGCGGGCAAGAAAGTTTGTACTGGAATTGCCCGATGGCAGTAAAGCCTGGTTAAATGCGTCTTCAAGCATTACTTACCCAACGGCTTTTATTGGTAAGGAACGCATTGTGCAAATAACCGGAGAAGTATATTTTGAGGTGAACCATGAACCTGTTGCGCTGGGCAAGGTTGAAAAGAAACCGTTTATAGTATATGTTAATTCAATACCGGGCAGCCTCGGCATTGGCGCAAAAGTGGAAGTAATGGGCACTCATTTCAATATAGATGCCTACGGCGATGAACCGGTGATCAAAACCACGTTGTTGCAGGGAAAGGTAAAGATCAGTAACCAGTTCCTGCACGTGGCAGGCACCGGCAGAGTGGTGAACGAGCCGGTGGAAAAAGACAATGAAAGTGCAGCATTGCAAGCAACGGTGCTAAGCCCGGGACAACAGGCGCTGATAAGCGGTAATGGCAGGCTGGAGGTAATTAAGTATGCAGATATTCATGAAGTTATGGCCTGGCATAAGGACCTGTTTATGTTCAACGATCAGCATATAAAACGGATCATGCAACAAATTGCCCGGCATTATGATTACGATGTGGAGTTTGCGGACAGGGTTGATGGTCATTATACGCTAACGCTGACCCGGCAATCAACGCTTGACCAGGTGTTACGGGTAATTGAGTTATCGGGCGGGGTGCGGTTTACAGTTGAAGGCCGTAAGATAATTGTTTCTCAATAAAGTGTAGTTAAGGGTAGATGTGCTGAGTGTACAGATGCGATATGAATTATGCAAACCGGTTGTAACCGGTGTATTGGTTTTTATTTAGTGTAATATTAGCGTAATGCTAATCACAAAGAGTAGGACATGATTAGAATCTTGTTAATGCTTTGTTTGGTGGCGTGTGTTCCGGCTTATGCGCAATCACAAACCTATACTATATCGGTGGATAACGTTCCGTTGAAGAAAGTAATAAAGCAGATTGAAAAGTATGGTAATTATTATTTCGCATACAGGACTGAATTTGTGCAGCATGCCAATCGTGTTACAGTACACGTAAAAAACGGGACCATCGACGAGGTGATGCAGCAGGCGCTGAAAGGCCTGGGGCTAAATTACCTCATCGTTGGTAATATGATCACCGTACGTCCCGATTCTACAGTCGCACAGGTACACCAGCAGGAACTGATTACAGTTACCGGCCTGGTCATAAATGAAACCGGCGAGCCGGTTGAAAATGTATCGGTATCGGAAGGCGGTTCCAATGCAGGTACTTTCTCCTCAAATACAGGACAATTCTCCATTACCGTTAAGCCAAATACATTATTGAGATTTTCCAGTGTGGGTTATGAACCTGTGCAAAGGTTTATAAACGAAAAATCACATGTAACCATCCGGTTGAAGCACCAGGTGATAGACCTTGATGAAACCGTTATCACCGGGTATGGGAAAACGTCAAAACGGTACAATACCGGCTCCATTTATAAAATAGATCATAAAGATCTTGCCCGGCAGCCGGTAAGCGATCCGCTGGGTACTTTGCAGGGGCGGGTGCCGGGTTTGCTGATCACCCAAAGTAGTGGCCTGTCGGGTTCTACCTATAAGGTTCAGTTACGCGGGCAAAGTTCCATTGGCATTGTGCCCGGCAGTTTACCGCCCAACGATCCCCTGTTTATTATAGATGGCGTTCCTTATGCGCCCAATAACTATCCCATCATTGGCGTTACATCCGGTTCGATATTTGGGGAATCGGGCAGAAGTCCTTTCTCCTTTATTAATATTGGCGATATTGATCACATCGAAATTTTGAAAGACGCCGATGCTACGGCTATTTATGGCAGCCGCGGTTCTAATGGGGTAATACTTATCACCACCAAAAAAGGAAAGATCGGGGCGCCGGTCTTTAACCTGAATGTGAGAACCGGTGTTGGCAGAATAACCCGGTACCCGGCAATGATGAATACGCAACAGTATGTGCTGATGCGTAATGAAGCATTAAAGAATGATGGGTTGGTAGTGGATACAAAAAATGCACCTGATCTTATTTACTGGGATACTACCCGGAATACCGATTTCAAAGAAATGCTTATTGGCGGGCAGGCGGTAACCAATAACGTTCAGTTCTCTTTATCAGGCGGCGGTAACCGGTTGCAATATTATCTGGGTTCAGGCTATCACCGCGAAACAACGGTTTTCCCCGGTGATCTGAAGAATGAGCGGTTGTCCGGGCATGTTAACCTTCATTACCAAAGCAGGGATTCGAACCTCCATGTTACTTTATCGGTAATTGCCCTTAGAGATAAAAACTGGTCGATCCAGAATGACCTCACTGCACTGATAAAGGACCTGGCGCCCCATACTCCTGTATTATACGATTCGGCAGGTAAGTTCAACTGGCAGCAGGGTACACTTTCGTTCACCAATCCGCTGGCTTTATTGCATAAGAAGTATGAATCAAAAGCAACCAATCTATTGGGGAACCTTGATATTAATTACCGCATTGTAAAGAACCTGGTTTTTAAAACAAGCCTTGGTTATAACAGGTTGCAGTTCGATGAGATCAGCGTTGTGCCTACGGCTAGTATCAATCCGGTTGCAACGCCCGATCCGAAAGGCTATTCCTATTTTGGCAAAGTAAGTTATAACAGTGTGATTGCCGAACCGCAACTGGAGTATAACCGGTATTTTGGATTTGGCAGGATCAGCGGATTAGTGGGAAGCGCCATTCAGGTGCAGCATCATACTGTTTCTACAATTGAAGCATCGGAATTTCCAAGTGATGATCTGTTACGAAATGTACACGCTGCCGGCCATTTGGTTCCTAAGGAATTAAAAACAGAATACCGGTACGGCGGTGTTTTTGCCCGGGTGAACGGCGTTCTCTGTGATAAATTCTTAATTAATCTTACCGGGCGAACCGATGGCAGCAGCCGGTTTGGGCCGGGAAGGCAGGTAGGTAAATTCTGGTCAACCGGGCTTGGCTGGATCTTTTCCAACGAGGCGTTTATTAAAAACCGCTTGCCCTTTATCAGTTTTGGAAAATTAAGGGCCAGTTATGGGGTAACGGGTAATGACCAGATAGGTGATTATAAATACCTCGACAAATGGCAGGATATTATTGGTTCGGCATATCTGGGGAGTGCGGGTATTGCACCTGTTCAGTTGGCCGACAGCAATTACAGTTGGGAAGTTAGCCGTAAACTGGAAGCGGCCTTTGAAATGGGGCTGTTTAAAGACCGCGTACTGATCACTGCGGCATATTACCGTAACCGTACCGGCAATCAACTGATCGCCTACGTGTTACCGGGTATCACCGGATTCAATAATTATGCGGCTAAAAATTCCCCGGCCCTGGTTCAAAATTCCGGTTGGGAACTGCAGGTGCAAACAAAGAACCGGTTAAATAAACACTGGCAGTTAAATGGAAATGTAATGCTGACTATCCCGCATAATAAGTTGATTGCATTTCCGAATCTTTCAACTTCTTCCTATAAAACCAAGCTGACGATAGGCGAGTCGCTATCTTCTTTAACCGGTTTTCAATATAAAGGCGTAGATCCCTTAACGGGATTATTTGATTTTGTCGACCAGAATGGCGATGGAGATATAACTCCCCCGGATGATTATCGGATGCTTGGTCATACAGATCCTGCATGGTATGGTTCCGTGCAAACCAATGTGCAGTATAAAGGCTGGCAACTGGATATATTTTGGGAGATCAGGAAACAACGAGCCAGTAGTTATTTATATCCGATGTATGCATTCCATCCGCCGGGCACTCAACTGGTGAATCAACCGCTTATGGCACTGCATCACTGGCCGGAAAGTTTGGAACAGGGGGCGCTTCCACTATATACTACTGGCGCCAATGATATTGCAAAGGAGTCTATGAAACGATTTGTAGCATCGGATGGTTTTATCAAAGATGCTACGTTTGCCCGGTTAAGAAATATTGAGGTTTCCTGGCAGTTCCCGGCGCTTTGGATGAAAAATATTTCTATGAAACATTGCCGGTTGTATCTACAGGCCCAAAACCTGTTCACTATCACCCGGTACAAGGGGTTCGATCCGGAATCACTTAATATATTAACCTTACCACCCTTACGGACCATAGCCGCAGGGGTTGAATTGAGCTTTTAAAATTAGCGTATGAGAAAGATGTGGTTAAAATATAAAGTATGTTTTTGTATTGCTGTCCTCAGTTGTATACTAACTGCGGGGGGATGTAGGAAACTGGTTCAGGTGGATAAGCCAGATGATTCGATGACTTCGGCTACGGTCTTTTCAAACGATTCGCTGGCTCAAAAAGCAATCAATGGCCTTTACATAAAAATTATGGGAAATACAAAGTTCTTATTATGTGGGGCTATGAGTGTGTTTCCTTCTCTTTCAGCTGACGAACTGACCCGTTTTTTCCCAATGGGAAATGAGGAGCAATTTAGTTCTAATGCAATTGTTTCAAGTAACCAATTGATAAACGTAAATATCTGGAAAGCGGCATACACTTATATATACCAATGTAATATTTGTATAGAGGGGTTAAATAAATCAACTGGTGTCAGTACAAACCTAAAAAAACGATTGACGGGAGAAGTGAAATTCGTTAGGGCATTGTGTTATTTTTATCTTGTGAATTTATATGGCGCGGTACCTCTGGTATTAGGTACCAATGCAGAAGTAAATGCAATGTTATCCCGTTCCGGCGAAGAACAAATATATCAGCAGATAGAAGCTGATCTTCTCGACGCCAGCGATGCCTTGATTGAAGTAAAGGAAAATACAGTGCCAACCTCATTTTCTGCTAAAGCCTTACTGGCACGTGTGTATTTGAATCTGGAAGACTGGAGCAGGGCAGAGGAATATGCCTCTGGCATTATAAATTCAGAGCAGTTTACATTACAAAACGATTTAAGTGAAGTATTCAAATTCAAAAGTAAAGAAATCATTTTTCAGTGGGCGCCAGTGCAATCCGGAATGAATGCGCCGGAGGGATTTTTGTTTGTACCATTGGGGACAGGAAGGCCTAGCTATAGTATTTCAAAAGAGTTATGGGAATCGTTTGAAACCGGTGATTTGCGAAAAGGTACCTGGATAAGAGAAGGAACATTTGCCGGTCAACAATATCGAATTCCATATAAATACAAAATATACTTATCGGCAACTGGCATTTCACCTACCGAATACAATGTTGTATTACGGTTGGCAGAACAGTATCTTATACGCGCAGAGGCGCTGGCCAAACAAAACCGGACAGAAGAAGCGGTAGATGATATTAATATCATACGTGCACGGGCGGGGTTACCAGCATTGGTTACTACTATTAATAAAGAGCAATGTTTACAGGCGATAGAACAGGAACGAAGAACTGAATTGTTTACCGAATGGGGACATCGCTGGATCGACCTTAAGCGTACCAATCGTGCCGATGAAGTATTAAGTGTAATAAAGGGAAGTAACTGGCAGGCTAACGATAAACTCTATCCCATACCATTTGCTGAACTGGAAACAGCTCCCAACCTGAAACAGAATCCTGGTTACGAATAATAAATAGTGCTAAAAAGAAAGGCGTATCATGCCTTTTTATGGACACACGTATCCCTGACTCTACTAATGTAAAGTACCATACATGAATCTCCATATTTAAACATGATACGCCCTGCCGGTGCGGGAATCAGGGGTGAGAATACAACGCTTTGTCGGGTGTGGATGTGATGGGAGTGGGAACGCCAAAACCGTCAATCATACAATTGGCCGGGGCCCAACCTTTTTCCTGTAGGGTTTTAGGATTTGACGTGCTTTCATCGAAACCGGTAAGTGCCATTTCATTGGCTACGGTGTTCTGGCGGCCAAGCCAGGTGTTGTTAATGTCAAACCAGTAATAATTGATCTGTTTGTTCTCTGGTTTGGATTCGAAACCAGGTGTTACGGCAGATAGGGCCGTTAGCATAATAACAAATGCCAACAGGAACAAGGTAACTCTTGTCTGTTTCATAATGTTGCTGCTTTTGTTCTTCAAAAAGCAGGAAAAACATTGAGTGTATTGAGAATTATTGTACCCGTTGGTTGATGGGCATAAGTCTCCCGGTCCGCTGTTTAGAGCGGAAAGTCAAAGCGGTGGCAGTAACGCAATAGGAGAAGTTTGTCAGGGATCGGGATGCCAGAAAAAGGTTCTGAAAGGATGTCAGAAAAGGTTCAGAAAGAATATGGCTTGTTTGAAGTGGTATAACGGGGCACGGGAGGTAAGTAAGGATGGTGGTAGAAAATGAGCTGAAAGCGTGATCTCATTTTCGTTTCTCAAATAAAGTTAGGAGAAAGCGAATAGATATTATAAAAATATTTCGTTATTGATTACTTATTGATAAAACGCAAAATACGACTAAGTGAAATGTTTAATGTTTAGGTGTAAAATCTTCATTCTTTGTTATTTCGTGGCGCTGCTATTGTAAAGAATTCCTCAATTCAACTCTTTCCCCTTTATAAAGGGATCCTTATCAATTCAAAATCACCCATATGTATAAATAGTTATCATTGCAACTATTATAAATGGAAATATTTTTCCCGGCTTTAGTAAAAAGGGGTGCTACCGGTGTTTTTATATAATGGAAAGTATTAGAAAGTTTTTACACAATGGAAAGGCCGGGAAGTAACAAAAATGGAATTTGTTTCAAACCGGGAAGGCTGCAGCAAACTTGTACAACAGAAATTATAAGTAAGCAATTGGTTTATTAACAGCATAATAAACAACTTTTTATCACATGGAAGAACGCACCGGCTGTTTGGCCATCGGGGCTGCAGCCGGTCTTTAACGAAACCTGTATCAACCTCCAAAATATCCACTTGCTCAATGAAGCCATGAAAAGGAAAAACTAAAAAATGTGTTGCGACATTTCAAAAACTACATGATCATGAGGAATACTGCCACTTTAACGAATGAGAAAAGTAAACGCCTTAAGCAGCAGAAGTTACCCGAGTTTGAAAAAGTATTTCATTTGTTCAACCCAGCTCTTTGTTTTTTTGCCCGCCGTCTTGTAAATGATGCTGCCATTGCTCAGGACATAGTCACCGATGTATTTGTAAAGCTCTGGCAAAGGCAGTCAGACTTTAAGACGGTTTATGCGGTAAAAGCGTTTTTGTACATCAGCACCCGCAATGCCTGTTTAAACCATAATCAGAAGGCACAGTACCAGGCCCGCATCAGGGAAAATATCCGCCAGCAATCGAACGATATTGAAGCTGAGGTAATGAATGAAGCTATTCATGCCGAGGTTTTACAACAGGTTCACAATATCGTAAACGAGCTTCCCGAAAAATGTAAAGAAGTAATGTTGCTGAGCTATACCAAAGGCCTCGATTGCCACGAAATAGCCCGGCAAATGCGGCTTTCGGTGCATACCGTCAGGAATCAGAAGAACAGGGGTGTGCACCTGGTAAGGAACCGCTTCCGTTTTAGGGAAGAGTTTGTCCCCATTCTGTAATTTCGCTTAGCGAGTTATAAAAAAAATAACCCATCATAGCCGAAGGGCCCTGATGGGTTATTGCATTTATACCAGTAACTATTTTTTTCTTCTTCCTTCCAGGATACGATAAAACGACCGGCTGCGTATTTCATCGATGGTAAGTCCCGTAGCCGTGGCTTCTTCCACGGAAATGGCGCCGCAATTCATCGCTTTTAAAAAGAAATTCAGCAGCCCCTGCCCGGTAGCCGCGTCATCGAAGATGTCTTTTGTCAATGTTGAAATTGCCGCGCGTTCAACAAAGGTCTTTAACCGGAAAACCGCATCTTCATAACTATTCAAAAAGAAATTATAGGTAGCCGCATAACGCATGGGTAACTGGGCCGGGTTCAGGTCCCACCCCTGGTAAAAGCCATTGATAAGCGAATGCATGGTGTGGTGAAAACCTGTACGCCAGGCCTGGTGTACCGATTCCCGGTTCTCAGCCATCTGCTCAAAGCTGAGCTGCTCGCCCCGGTGTGGAGCAATGGGCATTACATTGGTTGCGCCATCCGATAAAAAAATGCCGGTTCCTGCAAGCGCCACCTTGGTCATGTGGTGGGCAAAATCGCAAACAGGATGCGCCATTGTTTGATATTTGGCCGTAATTCCACAGGAAGCAGTGTAATCATACGTTCCAAAATGTGCGGCAATACATCGCCCCTCGCTGGCTTTTATTATCCGTAACAAAGGGTTTCGGCCTTCCTCATCCATTATGATCTGGGTAGCCTCTACCATGGTTTCCATTTGTAGCGAACCCGGGGCTAACCCATTCGCTTTTTCCAGTATTTCAAACAAACGAATAAGGGTCACAACTTGTTCAGGAATAGTAACTTTCGGCAACATCACCACGAAATTACGCGGTAATATACCATCGGTTTGTTCAAGCAGGGCAGACAGGAAAATATCCAAGGTGCGTACACCGCGAAGTTTCAGGTCTTCGGTAAAAGGTTTTATGCGAATGCCAATGAAAGGGGAGATCGTGTTGTTTTTCATTCCCGCCGCTAACTCCCGCGCAGCTTGTACCGCCGTGGCATCTTCTTCCTCATTTGGCCGGTTGCCAAACCCGTCCTCAAAATCAATTCTGAAATCTTCCACCGCCTCTGTTTGCAGCTTGGCAATTATCTTGTTGTACACCGTATACGCAAGCCAGGCTGGTTCCTGTTTGCGTTGTGTTTCGGGCATTGCAGCCAGTTTGTTTGCCAGCGCTTCTATTTCGCTTTCATGCTTTGGTAAATGTTCATATCCGTTCAACTGCAATACATTCGCCAGTACCACAAAATTGGGCGCATATGTTTGCAGGTTCTTCAATGCGATCTCACCCATTTTAACACAGGTATCGGCCCTGAACAAATTGGCGCCGCCGTATACCGTATGTACGGGTTGGCGATCAGGTTTGTCGCCGGGATATGTTTGCTGGAATCTGAGATTGGCTGTTTGTAATTGCTTCAACAGCGCAGATTGCTCATTTTCCGGTATGGAAAATTTCATAGTTCGTCTTTATTGTAAAATATGATTTTTTGCAACAGGTTGGACGGCCATTTTCCGGCCTGCATATCAGGAGCCGCGATAGGTGGAATAACCAAACGGATTTAACAACAAAGGCACATGATAGTGCGATTGATCGGTTATGGAGAATACCACTTCCACGAACGGATAAAATGAATCGATCATCAGGTGTTTATAATATTCACCCGTTTCAAATCTCAGCTTGTATTGTGCGGGCGGCAATAATTCGTCTTTGGGCAGCCAGTCGGTAATGCGCCCATCGTGATTGGTGAAGCCGCGCACTATTTCTTTCCAATCGGCATGGTGCTGCCTGTATAACACGATCTGCACACCAGCCGCAGGTTTACCTTGGGTGGTATCGAGAATATGGGTGGTTAACTGGCTCATGTATGGTAATGATTTAGGTCGTTATGCCGAACAGTTTTTCCAGTCTTAGCCTGGTTATTTTCAGTTGTTCTTCCATCGCAATCTGGAGCTCCACTTCCGGGTTGTTATATAACCGCTGGTTTAACAACTGCAACATTTCATCGGCCGATTTACCGGTGGCGCAAATGATGAAGATATAACCAAACCGTTGTTCATATACCTGGTTGCCTTCGCCCAGTTGTTCAAGGGTTTGTTCCGATGCCTGTTTTACCGATGATTGCTCTCCTTCCGCCCAATTTGCTGTAGCGGCAAACTTTTCTTTCAGCGAATCGAGATCGCCAATTTTAGGATGTTGTGAAAATGCTTCCCGCCAGTCGGCTTCCTGACAGGCATACCATTGTTCTTCGGCTATTTCCAGCAGATCTACCAGGTCTTCGGCCGGTAATGCCGATATCATTTTATTTACCCAGGTACTGCTTCCACAACAGCTATGCAGCAATTTCTTTTTCTCTTCCACATCAAGATGATCGAATTCGGCAATGGTCATAGTTATTGATTTTTAAAACGTGAAACGTGAAACGGCAAACCCCCGGCTTCATCGGGGCAGGCTGTGAAAGTCCTGTAAATATCAAATTCTCTCACTTTATACAACTGTGGGAAACCTGTTCACGTTCTTGTAATAGATATAAACAGCCGGTTCTTTGCCCATGGCGGTGAACCACTGCTGACAATAAGGGGCCATCCAGATAGAATCGCCTTTTTTTATTGGATACCACTGATTGTCGAGCATATAAACCCCCTGCCCCTGCAAATACAGCAAACCATGTTCCATGATATGCGTTTCTACAAACGGTAAATGACCGCCGGGATCATAGGTGAAAATATTCACCGCCATATCGAACGATAAATTATCGGGCAATAATACCTGTAGCCGCAATGCAGGATCATTAAGGTAAACCAGACCGGGTACAGCAGCCGCATCGCCGAAAAGGGTTAACGGCACCGGCGCTTCCTGTAAAGGCTCATACACTTTATGAAAGGTCAGGATCCTTGTGCCGGGCGCAGGATCGTCAAACACATATTCTTTTTGAATGGGCACATATACGAATTGTCCGCCGGTCAGTATTTTTGTTTCCCCATTTACCGAGGCCTTGCATTCGCCTTCTATTACATAAAAGAATATTTGCGATTGTTGGGTACTGCCGGTTAGGCTGCCGTCTTTTTGCAAAGTGACCAGGGTTTGACAAAGCCGGGCGCCCATTTGTTCGTTGATGATCACATTGACCGTACAGTTCGTCCAGCCGGGCACATTACTGTTAACATATCCATCGGGACAAATTACCGCATGATTGCTTTTTACTACCGATCTTGTCAGCGCTGAAATTTCCATATTACCCCTTGTTATATTTTTGAATAAGTGATTGTAAAAATGCTGCCGATACATCCACCGCAGCGGCCAGGTCTTTCAATTCTACATTTTCCAACGGATTATGGCTTATGCCTTTAAAGCAACGAACGAACAACATGGTTACAGGCGATACCGGTGCAACGGCTACAGCATCATGCCCCGCGCCGCTTACCATGTTAATGACCTCATAACCACACTGGCGAACCGAAGCGGCCAGCAACCTGCTCATATTGGCATCACAATTTACCGGTTTTGTTTCCTGCACCAGGTTCCACTCAAAAATAATATTCCGCCGCTGGCAAATGGCCGAACCCAGTTGTTCAAGATAGGCATAACAGGATGATAACACCTGGTGATTGGGACTGCGAAGGTCGAGGGTGCAAGTCACTACGCCGGGAATAACATTGCTGGCGGCATTATTAATGTTCAATGTGCCAACGGTTGCCAGCACGGACTGCATATGGCTGGCAGCGAACCTTTCCACTTCCAGTATAAATTCAGAAGCAGCGCATAGCGCATCGTTTCGCATATGCATGGGAACGGTGCCTGCATGACCTGCTTCGCCTTTAAAGGTGAGCGCTATTCTTTTTTGCCCTGCAATGGCGGTAACTATGCCAACAGGAATATTTTTTTCATACAAAACAGGTCCCTGTTCAATGTGCACCTCAAAATATCCCAGCCATTCGCCGGCAGCGATGGCATCCTGTTGCAGTAATGTTGTATGGCTGCCCATTGCCTGTAATACATTACCCAATGAAGTTCCATTGGCGTCCTGTTTATTCAGTAGTTGGGCGTCGAATTGTCCGGCCACAACTTTACTGCCGAGGTAGGTTGTATGAAAGCGGCAACCTTCTTCATCACTGAAGGCGATAAGCTCAAGATGAAAGGGCAGCGTTTTCTTTTGCTCAACAAGTTGTTCAATAAGGGTAAGTCCGAGCAGCACTCCGAGCGGCCCATCGAATTTACCGGCATTGAACACGGTATCTATGTGTGATGCGATCACCAGGGTTTTGGCGCCGGGTACGGAAGATGGCAGTCTGCCTCTTACATTGCCGATATTATCGATGCGGGTTTGTAACCCGGCCTGTTGCATCCATTGGGCAACAAGCGTTTGTCCTTTTACAAATGCATCGGTGCCAAACGTACGGGTTATAACGCCGGGGGCTTCACTAATGGAAGCCAGGTCATTGATCCGTTGCAGGATGACGGTTGCCAGTTGTTGATTATGGGGTATCAAGTGTAACTATTTTTCCTTTGTTTAGTGCAGGGAATTTTCCACGATCATAAATTACTTCTCCGGCCAGCCAGGTTTGTTCTACCACACCATACAATTCCTGGTTCAGGTACGGGGTCATTTTATGTTTATGATGCAATTGTTCGGGGGTAACGATGAATTTTTTATTGGGGTCCCATGCAACAAGATCGGCTGCATAGCCCCGGGCGATCTTACCTTTCAGTTTACTTAATCCTGCGGGCAGTTGAGCGGGGTTCGTGCCAAGCCATCCGGCCATATCGGTAACTGGTATATTCCGCCTGCGTGCTGCCGTCCAGAGAACGGGTAATGCCAGTTGCAGCGAAGCTATGCCGCCCCAGGCTTTCATTAAATTGCCCGATGCTATTTCTTTTAGATCCGGAGGGGCAGGGGAGTGATCGGTAGCAACAAAATCAATGATGCCTTCCTGCAATGCCTGCCATAGTTGTTCATTGTTTGCTCTTTCGCGAATGGGCGGCGCACATTTAAAAGCGGTTTGCCCATCGGGTATTTCTTCTGCATTGAAGTACAAATAATGTTGTGCCGTTTCAACAGTGAGCGGCAGTCCTTTTTCTTTGGCCTGTTTTATTTGTGCAATTGAACCGGCTGATGACAGGTGTACAATATGCACATGGCATTGGTACTGTTCGCACAGCCGTATCATCAATGCAATGGCTTCGTCTTCCCAGGTCTTTGGCCGGGAAGAGAGATAGTGCTGGTACGAACGCTCATCCTTCTCCGGCTGCGGTTGCAGGTGATTGCTAAGTTCACAGTGTACCAGCAGTGGCAAATTATACCGGGCGATAACGGGCATGGCCTTATGCAGGTCCTGTTCCGTAACATTGGGAAATTCATCGATGCCCGAATGCGTAAGGAATGCTTTAAAACCCGGTACGCCTTTTTCTGCCAGTTGCTGTATTTCTTTTTCATTTCCGGGAACAATGCCGCCCCAGAAACCACAGTCTACCTGTAACTGTCCTTTTGCAGCTTCGGCTTTTTTATCAAATGCGGCGGCGGTTGTTGTAACGGGTGAGGAATTCAGGGGCATATCCACCAACGTAGTAATGCCGCCGGCCGCCGCCGACCTGGTGCCGGTTGCAAACCCTTCCCAGTTGGTACGGCCGGGTTCGTTCAGGTGAACATGTGGATCAACAAATCCGGGCATCAGCAACAGGTCGCCAATATCAGTGGCTTCGTAATTGCCGGCTGGTGATTCGCCGGTATGGAAACCTTCGATGAGCCCATTCCGTATGGATACATAACCTTCCCTGATCCCTTCAGGTGTGCAGATATTCTTACCGCTGATGACCCGGAAGTTCATATTCGAATAATTGAAGTTGCTACTAAAAATAGACAATTAATTCTTTAAATTGAGTATACATTAACCAAAATACGCCGCTATGTCTATTAAACTGGGAAAGAACACGTATGGCAAAAACGCTGTAAACCTGTCGAAGATCATCAGGCACCCTGAATACCATGAGTTCAGGCAGATCTCCGTGAATGTGGTGCTGGAAGGTGATTTTGAAACGGCCCATACCATTGGCGATAATACCAAAATACTTCCTACCGATACGCAAAAGAACACGGTGTATGCATTGGCGAAGGAACATTTTGTTTCATCCATAGAGTCGTTTGGTTTGTACCTCGCCAATTACTTTATCAGTAATAACCCGTCTATTTCCCAGGCGCGTATTGAATTGACCGAACATAACTGGAAGCGCATGCATTTTGACGGCGCTTACCATCCGCATGCCTACTGCAGCGGGGGCAACGAAAAACATACCGCCGTAATTGTACAGAATGATAAAGACATTACAATCACTTCCGGTATTGCCGATCTGTTGATCTTAAAGACTACCGACTCAGGCTTTGAGCATTATATAAAAGATCAGTATACCACATTGAAAGAAACCAGCGACCGCATTTTTTCCACCCAATGCGAAGTAAGCTGGACCTACAATTCCTCCAAAGTGCTTTTTGTTGAATTATTCAATGGCATACGAACCACCTTGTTGCAAACATTTGCCAATCATCAAAGCCTTTCGGTGCAACATACTTTATTCGCCATGGGAAAAGCGGTGCTGGAGAAATATGCAGCTGTGAACGACATCAGTTTGAACATGCCCAACAAACATCATATCCTTTTCAATCTCGAGCAGTTTGGGGTGGATAATAAGAACGAGATCTTCATAGCTACCGATGAACCGTACGGGTATATTACCGGCACTATTGTGAGGGAGTGAATACAGGCCGCAAGCTGCAGGATTCAGGCTGCAGGCGCTATTTCCCAGGCGCGCTGTGAATGGAGGTCACTCACCAGCCTAAAAGCAGCATGCCAAATCCACAAATAAAAATGGTTAGTCCGCCAAGGGCGTGAACATACCGTTCGAGCTTTTCCGTTCTTAAAAACGATACGCCATAATAACCCAATATAACCATTGCCACCATGGTGGCAATGGTGAAGAAGGTGTATACAATGATCAGCAAACACATGCCCCGCCAGTTGTTTTTGGCTGCCGGAAAATACAACAGCGGGATCATCGGTTCGCAGGGGCCCAATAAAAAAATAATGAACATCACCCACGGGGTTACCTTATATCTTTCTTTGGGCATCAACGCTTCGCCATGTTTATGTTCGTATACATAAATAGTTCCGTCTTCAACTGTATCAAAATGTTTATGGGTTTTGTTTTGGTAAGCGCTGATCCAACCCCAGCTGCCATAACCCAATCCGAACAGCAATAAAAACCAGCCTGCCACACCCCCGCGGATATGCTGTAGCCATGCGATCTTTGATAATGACCAGCCAAGGGCTGCGCCGCCCAATCCCAATATCACAGAGCTCCACACATGACCACAGCCGCAGATGATGGTCCACATAAGGGTTTTACCAAAACGCCAGCCCCTTGCCTTTGACAACGCAATAAATGGTAAATAATGGTCGGGCCCGGTAAGGGTATGCAAACAGGCAATGCCTGCGGCCGTAAATACCAGTATTTGTAATTCAGATAACATGCCTGCCCGGGGTTTTTGGATGAACACTATTGCTGGCTGTGGCCAGCGCGCCGATGCGGTTCAGGCAATTGAACAATTGTTCCGCTTTATAACCTAAAATACGTACAATAATGCCGGCAATGGGGAGGGTGCTGATGCCGTAAGTGATCTCCTTTTGTTGCGATAAATAGCTATTGATATTGTCATAGTATGATGTGATATTTTCCTGTTCAACAAGCATTATCAAACTGGCCTGGTGTGTATACCCTTCCCATTGACCAATGGCATGCACATCGGTAATGCCCGGCTGAACAAGCCAGTTTTCTTTAATGACCAGCCGCCCGTTAAGATATACATCGGTTATACTGTGATATTTGATGAAATCAAATTGTTCGCCATTGAGCTTGCGGCCACAGGTGAGTATTTCTCCCCACACCAGCCGGTTGTTACCCTGCAGGTATATTTTATTGTGGTTGGTGAAAATAGCCTGCTTATGAGGCACTGCGGGGTGTGGAATGTAAATAAGTGCGGCGCCTTTTTGCAGGTATACTTCCATATTTTGCCGGGCGCCCTGTTTCATATTGAACAATCGCTGGTACGATTGCGTATGCAGGTGCAGGAGGCTGTCTACTTCCAGGCTGATCGTTAACTGGTAATCGTCGCCCTCCAGGATGCCGGGAGATGAGCACATCAGCATCAGGTGTAGCGGGCCAGCCTGTTTATCTTCAGTAATATTGGCAACCTTAAAGGGCGGCGTGCAATAATTTTGCTTAAGGTATGTGATACCATTGCGGGCAGCGGTTTGTATGTTCAAGCGGGCGATCATCTGAATAAAACCGGTTCTTCTGTTTCTTCCAGTAATGCATACTTTTTTATCCAGTTGATCACATCGGGCAACCCATCGCCCTTCACCAGGTTGGTAAATACGAATGGCTGGCCATTACGCATTTTTCGCGCATCGCGCTCCATCACTTCCAGGCTGGCGCCAACATAGGGCGCCAGATCAATTTTATTGATCACCAGCAGGTCGCTGCGGGTTATGCCGGGACCGCCTTTGCGGGGAATTTTGTCGCCCTCTGCCACATCTATTACAAATATGGTACAATCGGCCAGGTCTGGACTAAACGTAGCCGACAGGTTATCGCCGCCGCTTTCAATGAAGATGATCTGCACATCGGGAAATCGCGCAGTCATTTCTTCAACGGCCTCCAGGTTCATACTGGCATCTTCGCGGATGGCCGTGTGCGGACAACCACCCGTTTCCACGCCAATAATTCTATCGGCAGGCAAAGCGCTATTTTGCGTAAGGAATTCGGCATCTTCTTTCGTATAGATGTCATTGGTGATAACGCCGATACTATAAGCGGGGCACAACCATCGGGTCAGCCGTTCTATCAATGCTGTTTTGCCGGAGCCAACCGGGCCTGCGATCCCTATTTTTATATATGTTCTGTCCATGTGTTTGTTTTTGTGCGGATTCACGACATATACAGTCTTGAATACAATTGCTCATGCTGCATACTGCGGAGATCAAAACCTGTACAGCACAAGCCGGTCATGTCAATATCAGGATGCTGATTTTTTTGAACAAGCGCTGTGATGAGCGGTTGTAAGGAGAACAACAGCTGCTGTCCCACCTGTTGGCTTAAGGGGATCAGTTTAACGCAATTGGTAACAAAACCGGCTGCGGCATTGTAATAAAAACCGGTAAGCGCAGCTGTTTTTTTTATTTGCAGGGCGTGGGCTATGATACCAAATGCAAGGCAATAATGCCCGTGCAATTGTTTCGTCAGGATAGCCGTAGCATACCGGTTCAGCCATTCATCATTGCATAAGGGTTGAAAGATCTTGATGAGCCGTATGCCCAGCTTCCGGCTGGCCTGCCGCATTTCCTTTGGGAGTTTGACGGCAGTGCACAGATCATCGAGTTGTTGAATGCCGGTAAACTGTTTATCGGTTATTGCATCGTATGCCATTGAAACAAGGGCCGCATCGGTATAATGAATGTTCTGCGATAACATACCGGTGATAAATGCGCTGGCTGTGGCCGCGTCGTTTACTATTCCCGATTGTACATAGGTTTCCAGGCCGGCAGAATGTGAAAAGCCGCCAACCGGCAAAGCGGGATCACTTAATTGTAAAAGTCGTAGCAGGGAAGGGTTCATATACCGGCGTTTGTGAATTGCATGATCTTTGAGAAAAGGCTGTTGTTACCATGCCCATGTGGCGCAACTGTCGTTTTTAGCGGTTGTAATAATTTCCTTTTATCCTGTTTTACAACATAACCCTGGGCAGCTAATAGCCGGAACAACGGCATTTCAAAAGGCACCAGCAGTTCGTCCTTTTCATAGAACAAAGGCAGGTGTTTATTACCGATCTCATAACATACCGATGCCATCTCAAAGAGGCTGGCCGGTTGAATAGCCAGCACATCGCATGGCAAAATATCTACAGCAATGATAAACGTGTCATCTTCATACAGCACATCGCCCTGGGTGAGCACCGGGTTCCTGTCAGGGAATTTTAATGCAATATCGTTGCCTGAGCGGGTTTGTTTACGCAGGATCCGTTTACTGGCCTCAAACCATTCCAGTTGCAGCCAGTCGATACTGCGTTTGTTGATGTTGATCGTGTTTAGGTTACCTGATTTTTGTTGTATTATCATTCGTGGAAATTGGTGGTTTTAAACTTAGAACAGGAAATATCGCTGCGCCAGCGGCGCTACAGCTATCGGCTCGCAGGTTACCGGCCGGCCATCTACAGTTACTTCATAATTTTCGGGATTCACTTCAATAACAGGGGTAGCATCGTTATGAACCATATCCTTTTTTGCAATATGCCGGCAGTTCATCACCGGCAGCACCATTTTTTGCAATGCATACTGCTGCACAATATTTTTCTCCAGCGATAACTTCGACACAAACGTTGCGCAGGTGGTATGTAATGCTTTGCCATAAGCCCCGAACATATGCCGGTACAGTACAGGTTGCGGGGTAGGAATGGAAGCATTGGGATCACCCATTCTGCTGCCGGTGATCATGCCGCCCTTGATGATCATTTCAGGTTTCGCGCCAAATAAAGCAGGTTTCCACAATACGAGATCCGCCAGTTTGCCAATTTCCAGCGAACCCACATACTCAGCAATACCATGGGTTATGGCCGGGTTAATGGTATACTTGCTTACATATCTTTTTACCCTGAAATTATCGTTGCCTTTACCGCCGTCTTCGGGTAAAGCGCCCCGTTGGATTTTCATCTTATGTGCGGTTTGCCAGGTACGGGTAATTACTTCACTCACCCGACCCATGGCCTGCGAATCGGAACTCATCATACTGAAAACGCCCATGTCATGTAAAATATCTTCCGCTGCAATTGTTTCGGGGCGAATCCGCGAGTCGGCAAAGGATACATCTTCAGGTACCGATTTATCAAGGTGGTGACAAACCATCAGCATATCGAGGTGTTCATCGATCGTATTTACGGTGAAGGGGCGGGTAGGGTTGGTAGAAGATGGGAGAATGTGCTGGTACATCGCAGCCTTTATGATATCCGGCGCATGTCCGCCACCGGCACCTTCCGTATGATAAGTGTGAATGGTGCGGCCATCGATGGCATTGATGGTATCTTCCAGGAATCCCGATTCATTTAACGTATCGGTATGAATAGCCACCTGAACGTCGAACTGATCGGCGATCCGCAGCGAAGCGTCGATAACGGCCGGCGTACTGCCCCAGTCCTCATGGATCTTCAATCCCAATGCACCTGCAGCGATCTGTTCTTCCAATGGCGGCAATGCCGCACAATTGCCTTTTCCTAAAAAGCCGAGGTTCACAGGAAAAGCATCTGCCGCCTCCAGCATCTTTTGTATGTTCCATGCGCCGGGGGTAACAGTGGTGGCGTTGGTGCCATCGGCCGGCCCTGTACCACCGCCGATCATGGTGGTGATGCCGCTGAATAATGCATGATCTATCTGTTGGGGACAAATGAAATGAATATGCGAATCGATACCACCGGCAGTTGCAATGAGGCCTGCGCCGCCATGCACTTCGGTTGCAGCGCCGATGACCAGGTTGGCATCCACGCCATCCATGGTATCGGGGTTGCCAGCTTTGCCAATGCCAACGATCTTCCCGTCTTTAATACCGATATCAGCTTTTACAATACCCCAATGATCGATGATCACTACACCGGTGATCACCAGATCAGGTACGCCTTCATTGCGTGTGGCGCGGGCAGATTGCGCCATACCGTCGCGTATGGTTTTGCCGCCGCCGAATTTGGCCTCATCGCCATATACTGTATGATCTTTTTCGATCTCTATTATTAATGCTGTATCGCCAAGGCGCACTTTATCGCCCGTTGTTGGGCCATACATATTGGCGTATTTGATGCGGTTGATGGGCAGGCTCATGCAGACTGGTTTTTGAAATTATTGCTCAACGCGTTTTGAACCGATTGGGCTTTGTTTTCTTCGGCGAGGTCACCGTTTACCAGGTTGTTGAATCCATATATTTTTTGCGCGCCGCCAAAAGCCACCAGCGGCACTTCTTTTTCTTCCCCGGGTTCAAACCTTACGGCTGTGCCTGCCGGTATGTTAAGCCGCATACCATATGCTGCCTGCCGGTTGAACTGTAATTGCCGGTTCACTTCAAAGAAATGAAAATGAGAACCGATCTGTACCGGCCGGTCGCCGGTATTGACAACAGTGACAACCGCGGTTACCCTGCCGGCATTGGCAATGATATCATCAGGTTGTAAGATGTATTCTCCGGGGATCATAGGCAGTTTATGGTTTATTGTTTTTTGTTTCTGGTTGTTTAATTTCAGGATTCGCTA
>CBIHPC010000078.1:0-22922 GCA_966211305.1 uncultured Niastella sp. | reverse complement strand
ATAAAAGCCAAACCGCATCACTCCGATGAATTTTCTATATTCAGAAAGCTGACCCTTCATGTGCTGAACAGGGAACAAGTGCAACAGGCAACGTTAGGGCATAATATGCCTACCAGGCATGCCAGTTGTCCGGCTACTACAACTACCCCGTTCTATGAACAATTCACAATTGACATACACCCAACCGGCTGGCTACAGATGGAATTTCTGCCGGCGGCCGAACTACCGTTGATACAGGAAGAAGTGGCATTGATAGACCCGGTTCTGTTAGCCAAAAACGGATCCAACCCATTGTTAGGCTACGAAACCCAGCATGTGCGCCATCAAACAGCCCATCTTGGCGTAAACATCCCTTTTGACGCTTTTTGCGCTGCCATTCAGGCAAATAAAAAGGGGAATATCCGGATCGCGGAGAATGAATATGTTGAAAACGGGTTCGCGCTGCAATCGGACAATTACGAATATTACGGCACGGTGGTCAATAATCGCATCACCCATTTGAGCCTTACGGGCTTCGACAGCGTAGATGACGAGTTTTTCAGGGTGGTTACCACCTGGGGGCTGGTGCTGGTAAGATGGGAAGAATGCAGTATAACCACGGTAAATCCGGAAACAGCTGAGGATATATAAGCAGGATAACATTCGCCTCAAACTTCAATCCATCATTTTCAGGAATATAGCTTTGGGCAAGGCCGAAGCTGTATATTTATTTGCCTGAATTCAAAATTCAAATTAATTTACACGTTCAGACAACAACCTTCCAGGGCAGCCGCTTTGGAAGTTTAGAACACGATGCTCCGATTAGTAAGCCAAACTGCCACTATTGGCTTAACCATTAAATGTTTTGAACAGCATGGCAAAAAAGAAACGCATTGCTGCGAAGAAGACCGTTCAGGTAAAAAAGAAGGCTACCGCTCCAAAAAAGAAAGCCGCCGTAAAGAAGAAAAAAACTGCTAAAAAAGCCGCCGCTAACGGCAAGCCAGCCATTCAACGCCTGGTGATCCACACAGACGATATCACTAAGATCCTGGGCATAAACATACGCACGGCCCAGCGGCTCCTGCAAACGATCCGCGAAGAACTGGGGCGTAAGAAGAAAGATTATGTATCGATAAAAGAGTTTGCCGATTATGTACATCTGGGCGAAGAGGAAGTAAAGGAAAACCTCAGTGAGGCCTCGCTAAATTGACGTTTATAGCGGATTTTAGTGGCAAACGGCGCCTTACGACGTTTTAAACACATTTTTTACCGGGCTTTTGAAGGATGCCATCGTTCCGATCGGTTAGGTTTATCTATTAGCTTAACTCAAAGTTGCACATAATTATACCCGGGACATAAAAATTATTGAAAAATCCGGAAGTACTCTTCCGGATTTTTGACTTTTGTCAATATTCATAATTGATGATTACGCCAATATTTCTTCCTCAGGCAAACCTTCTTTTCCAAATATCTTTCAATTCACGTCGTCGTTACACATAACAAAGCATTACTTACAGCCAAAACACAATCAACAACAACCGGTTTCATTTGAAGATGTGACCGGAAGTTGTTTAGATACACTTATGTAACTGGCACTGACACTACAAAGTAAGCTATTGACAACTCAGAGTGCATTGTGTATACAGCATTTTGTAAAAGAATAAACTGTAACAACCACTGCTAATAAATTTTAGCCGTCTTATTCACATTTCTTTTACATCTAACCCAATGGGATGTAGAATGCCCCGGCACCTGTGTGGGATAGTGTCAGATTTAATATTGCACTGAAGTTAAACTGCAGCATCGAATCATAATTTCATAAACTAACATTGGCTAACCAAACAGAAAACTGATATGCTAAACGAAATAATAAAACGGCTTCAATATATAGACAATCTGATCAGAGATCACAAAACCGGCAATGCAGAAGAACTGGCAGAGGTGATTGGCGTTTCTGAAAAGACTGTTTACAAATACCTGGATCTGATGAAGGAGTTTGGCGCGCCCATCGCGTTTAATGCAATGGCTAAAACTTATTACTATGAAACGGAGGGAAGATTTATCTGTGCGTATTCAAATACAAAAGATCAATATAAGCGGAACAGGCCAGAAACGATGAAGTTATCAATGGTAAGTATTACGGAGTTGATTCAACAGATGAATAAGATAATGATGCCCCATAACAATTAGTATAGAATCATTAAACCATTATTCATAAAAATGACACACGAATCATTTAAACGAATTGAACGGATCGATCAGCTCATCAGGATCAAGGGAACAGGCACTGCTACGGAATTGGCAGAAAAGCTGGGAATATCCCGGAAAAGTGTTTACAACCTGTTGAATGAAATGAAAGACAGAGGCGCCCCCATTAAGTTTGACCAGTTCAGGGGAAGCTACTACTACGATGAGGAAGGCTACTTTAAAATAGCCATGTACTTTAAGCGTAAAGAAGCATTGGCGACTGTAAAATTCTGATCTGAATATCAATCTTACTTCATTATGAAACAAGTAATAACAGAAAGCATTACGCAAAGTCTCTCCGGACCTGAGGTTAAGGGAAAAGTAGAAAAGAAAGCCGGCAAAAGAATAGGCTACAACTATATTATTGTAAAAAGTTACAAAGAGAGCCAAAAGAATGACGTCGTAAAGTGTCTGTACATTAAGAGCCTTACAGATTTTGGTTTTTGTGTGATCAAAGAAGGTTCCTATGGTGACACTAAGGATAAGAATGGCCGGGATATTATTGACAGGCTCCGGTGGCAAAAACAATTACATGAAGATTTGCAGGGCAAAATACCTATGCCCAGGTTGCTTGGACATTTTGAGGAAAGAGGGAACTATTATCTTGTTATTGGACATGTGCGGGGAAAAGCTCTACAGAAAATAATAGCGTCAAACAGAAAAGACTTAAGACAATCAATTATTAACGGCGGAAAGCTGGGGATGAAATTTCTGGATTACCTGATACAAATAGCAAAGATACTGGAAACATTACATGCGCACCAGGTTGTGCATCGTGATGCTACTCCCAATAATTACATGATCACACCCGGAGGCAAAGTAGCATTGATTGACATGGAAATGTGTTACTCGATAAAAGAAACCTTTCCAACGCCGGCATTTGCTTTGGGCACTTATGGTTATATGTCGAAACAGCAGGAAGCTATTTCGATCCCAACACCTGCAGAAGACATTTTTGCATTGGGAGCTATTATGCTGCAAATGTGGAGCGGTGTGTCGCCAGGTAAAATGACGGGAGAGCCAATAGCGGAATTAGCAAAAAAAATTTCATTTTTTATCCCTGACCGTAAAATAGCAGACCTGGTAACACAATGTTTATGGCGGGAAGATAACTTAAGGCCCAACGCTACACAAATATTACTGGAGCTCAAACAGTATAATGCAGACCTAAAAAATAAAACTTCAAGGGAAACTAATCGGTCTGTTCCCTTTACAAGGGAACAGATACTGGTAACTGTGCAGGAGGGTATTCAAACTCTCGCTACCCCTCTCTTGGCTGATGCAGACAAAGGGTGGTTTTCGGATAATATGAAAACGGGTACAGGTGATGACAAACACAAACTCCGTAAGATGTGGTATGCTAGTTATAGTCATGGAGTAAGTGGGGTAATTTACTTTTTATCACAGGCTAAACGGGTGGGGTTAGACATTGCACCCTCTATGCCGTTTGTTCAAAAAGGGCTTGATTTGATAAAACAGAAATATATCGATCACATTGAACAGAAAAAGGCAGGGCTTAACTTCGGTTCGGATGGGATCGCTGCTGTCCTAGCCTGTTCTATAAAAGAAGGCCTGATAGATCCGGCAACAGACTACCTGGAATGGATGGATATCCTTTTACAAAAAGTGTCGAAGGAAAAAAACATTTCGAATGGGGTAGCAGGCCAGGGCTTAGCAAACCTGGCATGTAAGTCTTTTATTACCGATGAGACACTATTACAAAGACTGGAAATTTTTGCAGAATTATTAATCGCAAAGCAGAACCCGGATGGAAGTTGGACAAATGGCCATTACAGGCAGCAATTCACAAATCGGAGAATAAAAAAAACAACCAAAGGATATATGGAAGGAGCGGCTGGAATCATCTGCTTTCTTTTAGAGCTTGGCTACCTATTTAATCACGCAGGGAGTATATATGCTGCTGAACGGGGACTCGAGTGGCTAGTTAAAAAAGCATTAAACCGTCATGGCACAAGACAATGGCGCACATCTAAAGATAAGGAATTAAGTTACGATATGCACAATGGTACTGCCGGCATTGCCCTTTGTTTTATTAAAGCATACAAGTACAGCGGTGCGGCTACTTACAAAAAATACGCAATTGCTGCATTAAAAGGCATTCCGGAAAACTTCTCTGACAATAATATAGGTCAGCGTTTTGGCCTCGCCGGTTTAGGAGAGGTCTATCTGGAAGCACATAAAGCTTTTAAAGAAGACCTTTGGTTCCAAAGGGCAGACCGGCTGGTGCAGACAATAATGCAACTGAAAAAGCAGCATCCCGAATATGGAGTTTACTGGCTGGTAGAACATGAGCGTGAACCTGTAGCTAACTTTATGAATGGCAATAGCGGCGTACTGCATTTCTTATTGCGATTCTGTAATTATAATCAAATTGATTTCCCCTTGTTACAATAACACCAGACGTATTATTTTATACGCTCTCTTTTTCCTCCGGCTTTAACCCTGTAAAATTTATCCTTTCTGATCAATAAACCTTCAGATCTGCCTGCACCATGGTCAGTATCGATATTAATTACCTTACCATTAAAACAGGAAGTAACCCGATCTACGACAGTGTGGCCGGTCACTATCGTTTTAACACCGAACTGATCAAGCGTTGCATCAATCACTTCCTCCGGCATGGAATTTTCAACATCGTAATATCCCCTATACCAAAATGGAGACTGGGCACTATTGAAGATCATTTTGAGCATAGGATCTTCAAACACCTGACTGGCACGGTTATAATACGGGCGCGCTTTGTTATTAATTTCAGGTATTGTTAATTTCAATTTCAGTAAGTCCGGGGATATGCCTCCATGAACAAACAACACATCTCCTATCTTTTCCACTAAATTTTTTGTCCGTAGCCAGTGCCAAAGTTCGTTATTTCCCGTATACAATGCTGTAAAAGGAATACCGGAAGAATGTGCATACTTAGGATGCACATACCGCCAGTCGCCATTCATATTCATTATCTCATGGTTACCCAGCACAAAATGCACATATCCTCCGGCCTTACGGGCTTTCTCTTCAAGCGAATAAATAAGCCACAGGCATTCCATTACCTCTTCTCCCCGGTCGAAACAATCGCCTGCGATAACAAGATGACCGTCACCGAAGATCCATCTGAGATATTTATCAATAACCTTATTATACAACAGCAGTTTTAAAAATGCCATGAAGTTGCCTTCGATGTCGGAAACGGCAAAAATCCTTGACGGGTTACTGTAAACACTGGCCTCGCTGCTGAAATCATGCTTCAATTTAAATAAAATACGTGATTTGGTCTTCCTTGTTCGTGGTACACTGATCGCTATTTTGATATCGTTTCTCATGAAATCATTATTTATGGTTAACATTGCAGGCACCTGAAAAGAATTCGCAAAGATCGTCTTTTACGGTTGCAGGAACTGCCAATACTTTTCTGTAAGCATTCTGCCTGCATGCATAATAGAACGCAGGATTTTCGCTTACTAGTTTCATCTTGTAAGCCATATTTGTTGTATCAAGAAACAAACGATCTTCCATCTCAGGCATTTCTTTATCCACTTCTTTAAAGTACGCTTTCATATTCCTTCTACCTTCCGACCCTGAAATGATGATATAATGGCGATCTGGCAAATTGTGCTGATGCGCCACAATACTATCAATGGCTTTCCTTCGGCAGGCGGGACAGCTAAGTTCAACCGGTAACACCAGGAAAGCCAGCGAGTCGTTCAACTGATTTGCAGGGATATAATTGCCTGTAAGGTTAACCAGGTTATTAAACACAGACCTTTGCTCTGCCGGCGCTGAAATGAGTACAGTACTATTGGGTTTATTTGCCCCCCTATCCATTGAACAGCTACAGGACAACAGCAAAAAAACATTTATTGCAAGTACAGAATATTTAAACATTATAATATTACTTTTTAGAAATCGGCATTGGTTCATCAGGTTCCCCTGTCCATGCCAGTTGTACAAAATGAAGGGCGCTTTCATCTTTTGGGTTTACTCTGGCATAAATGCAGCCATCAGCTGTAAAGAATATTGTATCAGACATGAAATCATTATTGCAAATAAATTCACCAATTATCTTTAATTGCCGGTCGAATACAATAATACTGCTCCTCCTGCTTCCGGTTTTGGCTGCATATGCCACCCGGCTGACTTTCTGCTTGGCTATACGCAGGTATCGCTTCATGTATGGATCAAAATAAATTGGGCCGTAAGAGTCGCGTAACGTATATTCCTTACCCCCTTCGTCGTTCTCCAAAGCTTTTCTACTTACAGGTTCAATTGCGCCACTTTGAAATTTACTTTTGCCAGAATAGCCAATATGATAGTCAGTTAAATTCGTTTCGTAAATATTGGAATCTGCCGGAAAACTGAATACAAAGTTATTCCTGTCATTGTAGCAATAACTGTATTCAAGAAAACGCCGGCCATACAAACCTTTTGTATAAACAACAGGTAAAGAGTAATGAAGATCGCATACATCTTTTTCAAGATCGAAAGCAGCTATAATCCTCCAGTCGCGCACCGCCGAAATGGACTTTTCTTTGACAAAAGGCCGAACACCCATTAATGTCTTATTGTCTTTAATGATCACCGGAAGCGGATTTTCATAAAACGCCATGGATTCTATACTATTGAACGTATTGACAAACTTTATTCTGCCGGCGCTGTCAAGCAGGTAAAGTTTGTCTAAATTCGTAATAAACAGACTATCATAATTTTTTACATAAACCGACGTTTTATAGAATCGCCCTGCTTTTATTATTTTTTCCAAACTCATCTTTTTGACGAGTTTTCGTGTAGCAAAATCATAAATTGAAACAGACTCAGAAAGTCGATCGTAAAATGCAATATGAGCGGTTCCGTTCTTTGAAATGAAATAATTAAAAGATTTGATCTTGTTGTAGGTATCCTGCTCAAGATGAAAATGCAGGGTATCTGTGGCAACCAATCGAATGCCGCTGTAATCTGGCTTTAACGATTTCCATTCGGGCTCAACCGTTCCTGACCTCCCTTTGCAGCTAACATTAAGTACAGCGTAAGCACTTAACAGCAGCCAGATCAAAATCGCTTCACCCTTAAAATATCCCGATTGTTTTAATTTTAACAGACGCATGCGGATATGAAACTTTTGACTAAATAAATTCCCATCAATAACATAGAGTAAAACTTTCCTTCCCGATATCAGGAAGGAAAGCTTAATAATGATCTTTTATTACTTTAACAATACCGTAGCAGCAGCTCAATGCGACGGCACCAACTATGTTTTAATAGCGGTTAACTATGTGTTGAACTGGTATTGTCTGCTCCTGTTCCACCATCGCCATTCACGCTTGATACGGCTTCATTTGAAGTTGCTGCACCACCACCGGGCCCACCGGTAGTCACAGATCCCTGGTTTGTTGAAGCCGTACATGCCAGAGTGGAAATTGCACCATCCGAGTCGGGTGCACACGTAATACTTGATACCGCGCCATTACCGTTTATTGAAGATGTATCGGTGATAGAACCGGCATCAAGATTTATCGCTTTTTTATCGTTCTTACCAGGAATAACCGCTGCAGTAACGGCTGAAGCAGCCATTAAAACCAGACCTAGGATGGAAAGATTCCTCCATGATACTTTTTGCATAAAGAAAGATTTAAATTGGTTAATGAATATTGTCTCGGCCAAGACGATAACTGTATAAAATTAGAACCCATAAGTGTAAATATTTTACATCGTATACCACTTATGTAAAAGCAAAAAAAATCCCGGAACTCTCAGGCAAGTTCCGGGAAACCGGCAGATCCATAGGAAGAAGTCATTTTATCCGGGCTTTACTTTATCATCAATAAACAACAACACTTTGTTACCTTTATCATCAACCCGGTAATACCGGCGATCTTCAATCAATAAAGCTTCACTTATTCCTTTGGCATGCTTTGTATCGGTATTAATTACCCTGCCTCCATAGTGAACACTGATCGTATCCGCAACTATGGTATGTCCTGTAACTATACGGTGTACCTTAAACTTGTTCAGGGTTGTATCTAACTGTTCATTACTTATTTTACCTACTCCCTTTGTTGTTCTTGTATTGTAATAACCTCTCGACCAAAAAGGAGATATACGATATTTTTCCCCGTACCTTGAATCATAGATCGTCAACAAATCCATATTGGATGAGTCGATCACTTTCCCGTAATAAGGACGGGCCAGCATATTAATTTCCTCAATTCCCAATGCCAACCTGTTCATTTCGGGAGAAATACCACCATGAACGAATAAAAGACCACCTATCTTTTCAATAATATTTTTTGTTCTTAACCACCGGCCAAGCTCGCTTTCTTCACTATATAACTGGGTAAGTGTTTTGTGCATTAATGCCGCGTTATTTTTATACTTGCCGTTTGTATAACGGTGATTGCCCTGCATGTTCATAATTTCATGATTGCCCAGGATAAAATGGACATAACCTCCTGCTTTTCTCGCTTTTTCTTCCAGCGCATACATAAGCCATAGACACTCTGTGACCTGCATTCCTCTGTCGAACATATCACCTGCAAAAACCAAATGCCCTTTACCGAAAATCCAGTTGAAATTTTCATCAATGATTTTATTGACCTGCAGCAGTTTCCTGAATGCATCGAAATTTCCTTCTATATCTGAAAAGGCCAGTAACCTCTCTGCTCCAGGGTACACAGATGGCTGGGCAACGACCGATGACTGCAATTCAACTGTAAATGTTTTATCGAGATCGGTTTGAACCTGTAATTTTTGATGATCGTTCTTATCTATAACCAACCTAACCAAATTAGTACTATCAATAGAATAGGAAATAGCGTTCCTATCCTCATGAAATACATAAGGACCATCCTTTTTATACGACATTTCTTTTTGACGCAAAGCACTTTCATATTCTATTCTCTTTTGAATAAACGTTGCCAGCTTCTCAGCGTTACCTGGCGTTAAGTCGACCCTCGGATTTGCATTAACAACCTTTCCATTGTAATCGACAACCCATATACAGGGAAAAGAAGTAACCGCATAGTCCCGGATCACAGGATTTTCGACACCCTGCCCGCCCGTATATACATTGATGACATTTTCGTAACGGTCAAACCCGCTTACCTGCAGATCATTCTGCCATTGGGAACTTTTTTCGTCGACAGAAACGTTGACGAAGACTACATCCTTACGATCGCTGAATCTTTCAATCACTTTTTTGTAAGCAAGCGCCTTCTCCTTATTCCGGAATTCACCGGGAGACTGAAAATACAAGATTGCTATTTTTCCCTGCAGATCTTTATTGGTTAAAGGCGCTCCCGAGGCTTCAGTAAGTACGAAATCCGGAGCCCTGTGTTGCAGGGCTTTCGTTCGCGCTGCCAGTTCCTGTTTTTTCATCCATTTTTTCCACTCGGGATACCCCGGCTCTGCATAGTACCCGGCCAGCACCTTTTCCAGTTCACTGGTAAAACCAATTTTGATCATAGCTTTCGGCAGGCTGTTTATTATAAGGCGCTCACGTTCCTGCCCTTTATACACCTTCATCATGTCTGACAAAAGCATTAACTGTATTCCCCTTTCATCGGGCATCCGAAGGCTGTCAAATGAATATACGCGTTGAATCTGGTGCTCTCTCAATGCCAGCCCCACTTCCTGTTTATTGATGGCATGCCCAAGCCATTCCGTCATAGCTTTTGAATAGCTTGTATCATAAATTTGTACAAGTACATCATTTGGAACTTTTCTTTTACACAAGCCATATTCCTTCAGTGAATGAAATTTACTTAACAGGCTACCCATTACATTGTGAATGTATCCATCTGCAATTGCTGTAAATGCATATCCTGACATTTTTCCCTTATAGCTTTTCAATAATGGAATAGCCAGATCGATCTTCTGCCGGTAATAATTGGTCCAGGCAAAATATTCCTGTAACGAGTCAAGGTAATAACTGGCCAACCCTGTCTTTTTATTGCTATTCGGTATGCTGCGTGCCAAAGAGTCGAGTTGATACTGCAGCCTGTATTTTTCCGCTCCCTGCCCCGAAAAAACAAATCCGTCTCCATCAGAACAGATCACTACATTATCACCGGGTTCAGTAAGATAATATCCTTTTTTATTTACGCGCAGGAGGTTGACAAAATTCAGGTATGCAGGTTCCCCGGCTGTTATTTCAATGTGTACAGAACCATTCGCGGGTCTTTTATATTGAACATTATTTTTCGGCTGAAGGAAATATTCCGCAGGCTGAAAGGATATTTTTCCTGAGTCTTTTAACAGACCAGGGTTCAATCGTAACTCAACACATATTTTGTCGCTCCTGTATCCCGGGAAAGTTTGTTTAATACCTGGGGAAGGTGATCCGGCTACAGTGGCGTTTAATAAATATAAAAAAGCCGGTAAAAGCATCTTCATGATAATACTTATTTTTTGAAGGATAATTATTTTAATAGTTTTCGTTTTGTGGTATACCGGCAAGCCTCACCTCGTCCAGGGGAATTGGTGATAACGCTTTTGAGCTTGGGAAGGCCAGTTTGCCGGGCGATCCGGGCAACACGTCCGTTCTGTTCACTCCCATTTTCCATCGTTGCAGATCAAACATCCTGATACCTTCAAATGACAACTCCTTCCTTCTTTCTTTGAAAATAGAGTCAATAAGCGCGGCACCGGATGCCGTTACATCGCCTATAGACGGGTTAGCTCTTTTTCTTATTGCGTTTAAATAAGTACGTGCAACCGCTTCATCACCGGTTCTGGCAGCCGCTTCCGCCACTGTCAACGCCATTTCGGACGAACGTAAAACCGGGGTATAATAGGCAATATCGGGACTGGTAATTGATGGAAACTCAGGGGTTACGGCGGTAGGAAATTTAGTGACCAGGTGATATTTTTTTCCGCTCACAGTAGTATCCTTTATCCAGCTTATTCTAACATCATCGGCATTTTCCTGAAGTATTCCTGCTATATCGGTTGTAGCTACAAACTTAACAGGAGTACGCCTTACCCATCTTCCCAACGTATTAACTGACATTGGCGTTAACTGAAATAAAGTTTCCGTTGCCGATGGCGCCTTTAACTTAAATATATCATTGGGATACCCTGCGGCTGCAGAAAGTAAAGGAACAATTGCAACTACTTCTTCTGCCAACTTTTTTGCGTTGACATAATCTTCCTTAAACAAATATACTCTTGCCAGCAGCGCCCTGGCGGCAGGCCGGTTCATGTAGCGGTTATCTGTCGCCATTTCAGCTAACAACCCGATGGCTTTTGAAAGATCTTCAATCATGCCGGCGTACACCTCACTTACCGACTGCCGGGTGTAGGGCCTGGTTATGTCGGATGTAGTTATATAAGGCACCCCTGGATGTAAAGCATCGGGCGAAAAAGTGTAAGGTTGCGAAAAAATATTCACAAGTTTAAAATGGATCAGGGCTCTTATTGCCAGTGCCTGCCCCTTTATGTCGTCGGCCCATGCGGTTCCTTCACCTCTATACTTATCAACGTTGTCAATAACAAAACTGCACATCCTTATGGTCATATAGCTATTCCTCCAAAGTAAATTCAAATTCCGCGCGGCGCTTACAACAGCCTCCTGTGCCCAATTGTAATGCGCTGCTGTTGCCGGGGAAGAAGTTCCGCTGAACGGCCTGAGGTTATCTGCCACCAGTTCCGGATAAGAAGAATTAGACTCCCCCGATTCGATATTGAAACATAAATTATAATAAGCTCCCCTTAAATACTCCTGCATGGAGGTAAGATCTTTGACATAACTTTCCCTGAAAAGTTGTTCCGTATTGTTCACATCCAGGAACTCTTTGGTGCAGGAATAAAACAAGCCGATTAAAAGTATAATAAGATATGTGTGACGTTTCATAACAGACTAATTATAAATTAAGATTCAGACCCAATGACCAGGACCGTTGCAGCGGATAAACTGAGGATATTCTTCCCATCGCACTGGCGTTTTCCGGATCCTGCCGGCCGGAATACTTTGTCCAGGTTGCTAAATTATTTCCCTGTATATATACATTAGCACCGCCAAGCTTTAAGCGTTGTGTCAATTGCCTCGGCAATTGATAAGACAGAGACACGTTTGACAAACGAATAAAATCTCCATCGATCAAATAACGGGTTGAGTTGGCAGTGGAGTTATCAGATGTATTGCTACCGGCAACTTTACCAAACAACAATCGCCGGGGATTATCTGCTATATCGCCAGGCTTCCGCCATCTGTTCATTGCCGATTTGCCCTGGTTGATAAAAGGGTCCATTCCATCATTCACCAGAGGGTTATTAGTAGCATCGGCATACACCTGAAATCCATATTGATAATTAAACATCATGTTAAGTGTAAAGCTTTTCCATGAGAAACTTTGAGAAAGTGACCCAAATCCGTCAGGTTGAGACTTGCCGGCAAATACAGGCTTTGCCGCGGCCCAGGTACTGCTCAGCTTCCCCGTACTGTCTACCCACAAAGGTCTGCCGGTCTCAGGGTCAACGCCTGCCCATTGTACCAGGTAAAACGAATTATAATTTTTTCCCGGTGCATTCACGGTTATGGAATTAGAGTTCACATTTTGCGGATTTGAACCGGAAGATGTTTCCAGGGGAAAAGCCGACCTGATCAACCGGTTCCTGTTTTTACTCCAGTTGGCGGCTATATTCCAGTGGAAGTTTTTTGACTTAATAATACTGGCTGAAAAAGACAACTCCAATCCGGTGTTTCTCAGGTTCCCAATATTAGTCCTGAATCCCGTATACCCGTTTGCCGGCGGCAAAACGATACTACCCAGCAGATCAGTTGTTTTCCGGGAATAAACATCAACGCTCACCGACAGCCGCTCTTTCAATACCCTAATATCCGCGCCGGCATTCCAGGTAAATGTTTTTTCCCATTTTATACCCGGGTTGGGCGCAAAAGAAGGGTCGGGTAAGATTGCGGTAGCGTTTATAAAGTTTATTAATTGCAGCCGGTGATACCGCATTGTATTTATGATTGCAGCTGAATTTCCTGCCGAACCAACGCTTCCCCGCAATTTAAGATAGTCAAGCCAGCCCCTGCTGAACCGCATGAAACCTTCAGAATTAACCACCCAGCCTCCACCTATAGACCAGTGAGTCCCGAACTGGTTGTTTTCTCCAAAGAGAGACGACCCGTCTCTTCGAACACTTGCTGACAGAAAATATTTTTTGAGGAACCCATAATTGGCCTGTCCGAAATAAGACAACAGTGTTTCCTTTGCATTTACTCCCGATGCATTGTTCACCGTGCCGGTTTGCAACTCTTCGGTGAGCGGATTATTGCTGATACCGGTAAGCGAAATCCCTAACACACCGCTATTGCGAATTTGAGCTTCATGAGCGGCAAGTATATCAAGCGTGTGCCTGTTTGCCCATTGCTTATTGAACCGCAAACTATTTGTGGTGATCAGGTTGGCCACCCGGCTATTTCTGCCTACAATATTTCCGGCATTAGCAGTAAACCCATAACCCTCACTTAATTTGGGATGAATCCGTAGTTTGGATTCAGTAAGCATGAAGTCCAAACCAAGCAGGGTTGTAAAACTGAAATATCGTAAAAATTTAGCCTCTCCTGAAAGCCGGGTCAAACCACGATAAGAGATGTTTCTGTTGATGTTCAGCGTCTGATTAGCTGCCGGGTTTGGAAAATAAGAACCTATGTTAGTAAGGTCAGACGACGTTGCGCCGCCCCACTGAAAATTATAAAGAAATTCTCCATACTCATCACGCACCGGATTCAGCGGCGAGATCCTTGCCGCGCCGGATTCTGAATTTCCCATTCCTACATTTTGTACCGTATATGACGCAGTAGTGTTTATGCCGAGTTTTAACCAGGAATTTGGCCGGCTGTCAAAATTGAAACGAATTGATTTACGGTCGAAACCGGTGTTTTTTTCAATACCGTTCTGCCTGGTGTTTTCGAGATTTAAATAAAACGTTTGGCGGGAAGTTCCTCCGGATACAGACAATTCATTGGCAACCGTTATTGCATTTTGCCTGTACAGTTCGTTTAACCAATCAGTTTGAGCATAAAAACTGCCATCCGCCATCACTGGAAATTTCTTTTTCAGATCTTCAGATATAACTGCATCAGTATAGAGCGCCTGATTGGTGTTTTTATAGGTTTCATAAAGCAGTTCCAGGTATTCATCCTGGTTGAGCATTTCCTGGTTTCCTTTTAACCGGTCTGCAATATCTGTCTGATGACGGATACCTATTCTCGTTTTGCCTTCCTTTCCTTTTTTGGTAGTAACAAGTATAACGCCGTTGCTTGCCCTGGAACCGTACAATGCTATGGCGCTGGCGTCTTTCAGCACGGTTATGGATTCAATATCGGATGGATTGAGTTGAGCCAGTGGATTATTATTGGGAGATTCAAGTAACGAAGTGCTTGCAATGGGATCCTGGAACAACGGAATTCCGTCCATTACAACCAACGGCTGCCTTGCTATTGTACCATTGCTGGGATCAGCCCCTGTAGCAATTCCCCTTAACACAAAATTAGCCACCCCACCTCCGGGCTGCCCGGTGCCTTGCGTAATCAACAATCCCGGCACCAACCCCTGCAGGCTTTTTTCAAAACTCCTATTCGGCAAATTCTGTATCTCTGCCCCCTTCACCACCGTCACCGCCCCCGTATTCATTCTCCTCGTCGTCGTATTATAAGCCACCACAACCGCCTCATCCAAATCATCAGTACGCTGAGCCAGATCAATCGAAATAAACGTCTGCCCATTCAACCTCACTTCCCGTACGGAATGGCTCACACTCGAAACAACCAGCGTAGCATCATCCTCTACCTCCGGCAAAGTAAACATTCCCTCTTTATCAGTGCTCGCCCCATTGTCGGTGCCTTTGATCATAATACTGGCGCCAACCACAGGCACACTTCCACTCGTCACCTTCCCCCTCAACGCTATGATCTTCCCGGGCTTCGATAAAGACACAGCGGCCGCTACTGGTGCTTGGGGCCGCTGGTCGGGACGTTTTTTTACAATGATGGTTTTGTCGACAATCGCATAGCTTAATGGCTGGTTGTGGAAACAGGCGTCCAACGCTTCCTGCAAGCTTACGTTTTGCAGGTTGATGGTAACTTTTCCTGCTCCCTGGAGCAATGTTTCGTTGTAGAAAAAGCGATAACCGCTTTGCTTTTCGATACTTTGGAAGACCTTCTCGATAGGCACGTTCTGCTGGCGGATCGTTATGCCGCCGCGGCCGCTCTCGGCTTTAATTGATGCCGCGCAAAAAAGCGTTAAAAAAACAAGAAATCCTGTAAATACTAATACAGTTTTGGTCAAAATCTGACCGATACGGATGCACCAGGTCCGTAATTTCATACATTTGCGTTTTAGGTTTGATAAATAGAAATGTTCTCAACAGTTTTATTTAGAAATGACCCAACCAATCAGCCGCTTCGTCTCGCACACGGAGCGGCCTTTTTTATGGCGGGGGGTCAATGGTCAATGGCCTTCATTTATTTTAAGCTGATTAGTTTAATTGATATCTCACTGGCACATTAGCCTATTAGCACATTAGCTAATTATGTACAACCAGTGTGCGCCCTTTCAATTCGAACTTCACTTCTGAATATTTCAGTATCTCCAACAACTGACTGAGATTTACATTCCGTCCTATCTTTCCACTGAACTTATCCTTCGGCATTCCATTGGGATAACTTACGGTAATATCGTACCACCGGGCTACCTGCCGCATCAACGTTCCTATATCTGCACTCTGAAAAATAAAATCACCATTCTTCCAGGCAATCACTTCTTCCATATCGGCATTTTCTTTTAACTTCAGTTTGCCTTCTACATCTACCTGCGATTGTTGTCCGGGTTTCAGGATGGCTGTTTGTTTTCCGTTAAAATGACTGCTTACTACTTTCACTTGTCCTTCCAGCAAACTAGTCTTTACCAATGCTTCGTCATCGTACGCATTGATGTTGAAATGCGTGCCCAATACTTCTACTTCGGTCGGCTGTTTATCTCCTGATTCTATGGTAACCTTAAATGGTTTGCGGGCATTTCTGGCTACCTCAAAATAGCCTTCGCCTGTGATCGTAACCCGGCGTTCCGTACCGGTAAATGCGGTTGGATATGTGATCGATGATGCCGCATTCAACCATACGCGGGTACCATCGGGTAATTTTAGCTGAAACTGTCCACCCGCGGGTGTAGCAAGCGTATTATAAGTCACCGGAGATTGATCAATGGTAAAGGGCTTATATATCAGTTCGCTGTCATTTTCTTTTATTATGCTGGCACTCCCCTGCCGCGCCAGAACCCCGTTTTGCGCGTCGTCCAGCACAATGGTCTTTCCATCGCTCAACTTTAAAACAGCTTTATTGCCGCCCGGTAATACATCGTTGACCGTAGTTTGCGCCACAGGAGCTGTTGACCGGGGTTTATTCTGGAACCAGAAGTAAGCGACTGCTGTAAGCACAACTGCTACCGATACCGCCGCTGCCCAATACCTGTACCTGCTGTGATGATGTACAGGCATAGGAATAATTTGTGTAGTGTCAGTGGTGGCCTCATCTATCTTTTTCCATATGGCTTCTTTCGCTTCCTCCGCTTCATTAAAAGCGATCAGTTCCTGGCGTAAGGTTTCATCATTCGTCAATTGCTGTAACAGTTCGCGGTTAGCTCCGCTTTCATTCGCCCACTGTTCCAGTTCGATCGATTCCTCTACCGTGAGCTCGCCGCGATGTTGTTTAATAATAAGGGATGCAATTCTTTTTTCTACTGAATTCATTTCAATGGTTTAAAAAATGGCCGGCACACCCGATTCATGATCAGGCATATCAGTTTCTTAATGTTGCTGGAAATGGTTTTGGCAATCGTAATGCAGGAAAAGATTTAATGGTCACATATGCCTGCAGGATCAGGTTGGAATTTTCGAATCAATGCATATGCACCTTAGAAACGCGCGATCGGAAATTTGTACCTACTAAAATCAGAAATAATCTTTTACATAACAATTCGGTAATATTAAACTGATTGTCAAAGACATCCTGCATTAGTAATTATCAATTTACGGGTCTATTGCTGCCCTGTTCTTTGATTATTATCAATACAGTTTAGTGATTTCTTAATTTTTATCAATAAAATTAATCCCGAAGCAGAAAGTATACGTTGAGGGAAAAGTAAATAACAAAATAATTCTACAGAAAGAAGAACACCAAAAACACAAACAACTCCATATTGTAATTCGCAAGCGCCAGTCTTAATATTTTAACCGCTCTTGCTTTTTGATTGCGGATGGTTTGTTCTGTAAGTTCCAGCTGTTCGGCGATCTCTGCATTTTTTTTGCCTTCGAGCCAGGCCATTTTAAAAATGCGTTTGCATTGCGTGGGAAGGTTCTCTATTTCGGAATGGATCTGTTTTAAAACAAGCGTTTTTATTTCATCATTGGAGGTGGCGGCAACATTATTTTCCTGCTGTAGCAATACATAATTGAATTCCTGTTTATTCGCCATTTGCCGCTGGCGGTAACGCAGGAAATCCATACAGGCGTTGCGGGCAGTTATGTATAGGAATGCTTTTATATTATCCTGAGTATTGAAATTTGCATGCAGCTTCCACAGCTTCACAAAAGTTTCTGCGGTGATGTCCCGGGCTTCTTCCTTATCATCAACCAGTTTTTTGATAAAGGCATACAGCCGGCTGTAGTGCAAATTATACACCTCGGCAAAAGCATCTTTGCTTCCCTGCTGAAAACCGGCTATTATGTGTTGTCCCGGATTTTTCATTCCTGTCAGTTAAGAGTTGCTATCAATTAAATCCACATCCAATGATTTATCAACCCGGATCTGGTTTATAAATTGTTTGTTATCTGTTGTTAAATGCTATTGCCTGGTTTTACACATTTCCTCCCCTAATATTCTTTGCGGAAAGGTTGTTGCTCTCTGTTCTGGTTTAATATATCTGCCGACAAGCAAATGGGATAGGTTTGTACAATCGTAGAAGTTGGGGTAGCTGTAGCAGGCCCGTTCAAACGGATTCAGCCGGGCTGCGTAAGGTTTGCTCTCGTAAAAATAATCAAATTTGATATTGATACGTTTAAATAATTATTAACGTACTATTCCGATGCTCATTTAATTAAGTTATATACATTTTACAACATAACTACTACTTTGTTACAGAATATCTATGAAAGATTTACACTCGTTGATGACCAACCATTAAAAGGAATGGTTTATTAAAAAAGAATCAAAAAACGAGGCGTAGATATGTATAAGTACGGTTGTGCTATAATGTATTTACTTTCCGCGTACAACGGATTCTCCCGAAAATGAGCAAACACTTAACACCATAGCTGCCTGTTCGTATATAGAAGGGGGTTGCATTCCGGTATCAGGCATTTGGCAAACGGCCAATGGCTCCTGCCTGTTATTTTGATGTACGATCAGTTTTGGCTGATTGCCTGCTACAATGTTGTAATCGAAAACAGCATTATTGATCTCGATCCTGCCGGTATGATTGCGGTTGTTATATAAATACCTTCCAAGATCGACCCCATAAACGCTTTTAAAAATGAGGCGGTAGGCATAACCGGCATTCTCCATAAAGAATGCGAGGCGAGCGCCTTCATGTACAATCCTAACAGTTTGCTGTTCGGGATTGTACTTCATTACCACCATTGTATTTCCGTCCCGGATCAGATGATACTCTCTAATGTCGTTCGATGCGTTACTTATCAGGGTCCACTTCATGCAGTAAGTTTAATTGGCCAAAACCGCCGCAAGGTAGAAATATTAATTGCGAACACCATATTAATTCCATGTTACCAGCTATTTGTCTCGGCCAATAACTTCTAACGGCTTAAGCAATACCACTACATTTCAATGCACTGCCTAAAACTTAACATTGGGTTTGTTACGCTATTATTACCTTTATATTAATTCTTTAAAAAACCACATTCTTCTATGAGTAAAGTGACAAAGCAGGCAGCGCCTGAAAAGCCCTCCAAAAAAGAACTCTCAAAACTGGTGTATGAAAAGCTTACCGGTAGTTTGACCGACTTTCATTTAAAAGAAAAAAAACTAGAGAACCGGTTAGTAAAGGTTAGCAGACGCCTGGCATCGGATATTGTAAAATCACTTAAGAAAGAAGCGCCTGAAAGCGATAAAAACGCACCCCGGAAAAAAGCCGCAAAGAAGGCAAAAGAGGCTGCATCTGAATAATTTACAAACCTGAAATTATCTCTTCCGCCAATCCGAACGACAGGGTCATACCCGCCCCGCCCAACCCGTTGAATATATATACTCCAGGTTCGGGCGATTCAAACAAATGACTATCCCCATTGGTAAGTTTTGCGTACACCCCGTTCCAGGTGGCTGTAATGGTATTGCTTTTGAACCTGGCAAATGTTTTCAGGTAATCAAGGATCAGTTGATTGATACTGGCTTTATCAAACGGGTCGGGTGATAACCCATATTCATGGGAATCGCCCACCGTTAACTCAAACCTGCTGTTTTGGGAAACCATTACATGTATACCCCATCGTACATGGCCGGGCAATTCCTGTTCATACCTGCGGCGAAGCAGGAGTATGGAAGGCGCAGTAGAAAAGCTTTTATAATGGATGAGCGATAGCCCGCCACACAATGCGGGTCCAATACGCCAGTTACCGGGCTGCGGTTCAAAACGCATCATTTGTAATTTGCACCTGGTAACAGGCATACTCCTGAACACTTCGGGGTACAGCGTTTCAAAATCGGCTCCGCTGCAAATAAGCACCAGATCAGCGCTGTACTGTTCATTTAGTCCCACATAAACAGTATTATCGGCAATATAACTAACGCACCTGCCCCACAAACAGGTAACGCCATGCTTTTCCTTCAGCCACGAAGGCAAACAGGCAATGGCTTCCCGGGGGTCAACAATAACTTCTTCTGTGCTGTACAACCCGCCTTTGAGGTTTTCCGGCACTACTGCGGGCGATATGCCCAGTACCTGCTCCGGCGTTAGCAGGGATACTCCTCTTTCGGCTTTGAATTGCTCATATAATTCCTGCAACACCTGCCATTCGGCTTCATTATGGGCGAGATGCAAACTGCCCGGTTGTTCAAAAGAAAAAGCGCCCGCACTGCCTATATCTTTCCAGATGTTGCGGCTGCGAATGGCCCGTTCATAAAACTTACCTGCGGGCTGCCCTACCGGCCATATCATTCCGAAGTTCCTTACAGAAGCGCCGGTTGCCTGGTGGCCCCGGTCGATAATGGTAACTGCATATCCTTTTATGGCCAGTGCGCGTGCCATTGCCAGTCCGGCTATGCCTGCGCCAATTACTATTGCTGTGGGTTTCAACATTAAGCCGCTTTATTATTTTCGATCTGGTGTTTATAATTACGCGAAAAATAGAACCAGGAATACGCGGTGCCCAACAATCCTGTTATGGAGAACAACACCACGCTTATGGGATAAAACTGGGTCCAGGTAAGCTGCAGCCTGAATATCTCTTTTGATAACATCACGGCCGAACTGCCGAGATAGCCCCAGGCATCCACCACATAGATCAGAAAGCCAACATTACCGGTAATTTTGAAGGCAGCGATCAACCGTTCAAAAAATATACAGTTGAAGGGTATGTACCCCATATACAAGCCGAGGCCAACGAGCTGCATCCAAAGCAACCCTTTCAAAATTCCGGTTATGAATAATGCGGAAGATAAACCGGCCAGTAAAAAACCGGCTATCACCACCGCATGCACAAGCTTCAATGCATGGATGTTTTTTCGAATGAACACCAGCAAACTCATTACCAGTAAGATCACCAGGGAAATGGAGGTTTCTGTTTGGGTAAATATTGCCGGCTTTGACCCGTACCCCAGCTCACTGAATATATTCACCATGAAGTTGTCGCGCACATCGCGCATGATGGTGAGAAATAAATAACCAACGGTTACGGCTATTATTCCACTGCCAAAGCGTTGTAAGAAGATCCGGCGTTCTTTGCCGGTCATGGGTTGACGGCGGGTTCTTTCCTGTACATCTTTTTCATCCGGCGATGGAGTTTTTTCAAGCAGGTATAACAACAAAGCCAGTGGCGCCACAAATAAACCGCCCGTTACAAACGCCAGCCATTGCTCACTTACCTGCCATGAATCACGCAGCCAGAGTGCAACGGAACGGGTAAAACCGCCGGCAAAAATGAAACTAACCGCCATAACCGCCCCAATAAAATCAGTTGTCCTTCTCCCCTCTACATAGCTGAATACAATGCCCCACATAAAACCAAGCACAAAACCATTCACGAACAGGCAGAACAATCCCCAGGGCGCCGGCAAGAGGGCAAATACACCAAGGACCAGCCAGGCTGTTCCTATTAACACAGCGCTTGTTTTCCAGCGGCCATAACGGCCTAGTTCTGCAATGAACCTGATGCCGAAAAACTTACTGAGCATATACCCCAATCCCTGGCAAATGATGAGCAGGGTCTGGTATTTAATGCCGGCGAAAACCAGGTTATCGTATGTGGCTACCGTAAATGGTTTACGATACGCATAAACCGACGTATACGCCAGAAACGCCACAATGGCCAGCATAATGGAAGTTCCTACGCGTTTTCTTGTTTGGTATGGCGTTAGGGATAAGATCAAAGAAGATGGAGTTAATGATTAATACGCTTTTTCGGCTACGCTCAGGAGCGCCGGCAGCCCGGCCAGGCTATCGATTATAAAATCGGGTTGATATGATTCCAGTTCGCTTCGTGAATACGCGCCGGTAGTAACGCTTACCACCAGGCCGCATGCCGCATTGCGCCCTTCTTCCACATCAACTTTAGTATCGCCCACTTTTACTACCGCTTTACTATCGCCGACCCCCAATTGTTTCATGATGGTTTCAATCATAAACGGTTGCGGCCGGCCTTCAGGCACCTCGTCGCTGCAAACTACCATATCGATGGTTTCAGGAACATTCCACTGCAGCCGCTGCAAAATGGCATTAGTCACCGGCCGGGTAAAACCGGTATTGAGTGCGATCTTTATTCCGCGTTGTTTCAATAAAAGGAAAACAGCCTCCACTTCGGGTAAGGGTTGCAGCTCAGGGTCGTTTTCGTACCATGCCAGCATATTCCGGATAAAAGCCTCATGGATCTGTTCTGCAAGCAGGCTGTTTTCACCGGGCAACAACATACGAATAGCATCTATTTTACGGAACCCCATCACCTGGTTAACCGTTGTTACCGGTACATCGATATTGAATGCATTGAATGCATCGATAAATGCTTTAGCTACATTTCCGGTATCACGCACCGTTGTACCCGCAATATCAAATACTACCAATTGTATATTACTCATTCAGGTATTTTTAAGCTTTCGGATTGTGTTGTTCCAGATGCCGAATGATCATTGTCCGGTACTTCTCCAGGTCACCGGTTTCCAGATGTTCAATCTTAGCCACATCATCCCAATACCGCATTTTTATGATGAGGGGGAATAATGGATGCTCTTCAAATGCAATGGCCTCATCGGTGAACATGGGACCGCCCTGGTATTCCAATGTTTTTTTGCTGGCTTCCGATAACTGTTCATAATACCGGGGATCTTTCCAGGTGAGGTACCGTTTGGCTTCCACATGCGACTCAACAAGACGGGCCAGCCGCTTTGTGAAGCCTTTGGCAAGCAGGTAACCGGCCCCCACTTCTTCATGATCCTTTATACCCCAGCCATCCATGCC
>CBIHPC010000077.1:0-23023 GCA_966211305.1 uncultured Niastella sp. | reverse complement strand
ATAATTGCCCAGATGGCGGAACTGGTAGACGCGTCAGACTCAAAATCTGGTTCTCGCAAGGGAGTGCAGGTTCGATTCCTGTTCTGGGCACCAAACTGAAACGCCTTGTAAATCAATATTTACGAGGCGTTTTATTTATATGCTGAAATAGAATATCGAATCACTTTCAGTTTAAGATTAGAAATTCATTTGAACGATAATAGCTCAGGTAAAAAGCTGAAGCAGTTTTTTTCGTTATCATTAGTTTGACTTTACAGTTATTAAAAGTTCGCTGTCAAAAATTGCTTCTGGTGAAATCACAATTTCGTCAAGAGGTATTTTGTCGCCATAACGCTCTTTCATTTTTTTTTTAACCGCTTCATTTGTCAAGTCAAAGTCGCGGAAAGCCCTTGCCTGTTCTGCATATCCGTTCAATGACTTTTCTTAATCAAAGACCAATTTTTCGGCTGAATCAGGCCGCTTTTTCGACGGCCTTACAACAAAATCGGTATAACTACCTCATGGTATCTCATTCCGATCACATATTGCACGTTACAAGTCCGATCATAACCATTTATCTAATCCCAAGATTAGACCGTCAATTAACTCATACATTACGGTGTTCGGCAGCCTTATACCGTCAGTATCACATATTACCTGATACCGACATGCGAGGAGTGCTACAATGGTTCTACGAACGCTTATTCTACCTGGAATACAACAGAAGTGGAATACTGCATTGTTTCAGGACAAGTGATCATGAGCCCCTCAGGTGATTGTTTCCATTTTAAATGGCCATTAAAACCTAAAAGCCGAACTTTTTTCACCGGGCGATCAAAGTGTTTGGCATCTGTTCCCAATGATTTTACCGTCAACAAAGCGCCAGGTTTTGGAACCACCATACTTAAAACGTATAGAGAACCATTCTTACCTACTGTAAAACGGAAGTCCTGCTCACTGAATTTAAATTCTGCCTGATTTCGACCTAAAGCCCCTCCCGGTAAAATTTTAAGTTTACCATTAACCTGTTCACCCTCGCCCGGAATCACCCAAGCATGGCTACCATATACCGCCTCACCATTTCTCCGCATCCACTTACCTACTTCTTTCAGCATTTTCCGGCTTCCTTCGTCCAGCGAACCATCTGGCAGCAACGAGATACAGATGGCCGCATTACCGTCGCGGGAAATGGCTTCCGTGATATATTTGATCATCATGCCGGCATCATAAGTAAATCCGGGCGCGTAAAACCAATCGCCAACAGGCGCTTCTGCTATCCAGGGCTGATCTGTTTTGATAGCTGCTGGAATACCGAATTCTTCTGTTGTTACCGTCCCATTTGTCTTACTCCTGAATTTAACGATACTGAAGGTGTTTACCTTGCCTCGGCGTGCTAAAGTGCGGTTATAAAAATCAGCTATAACGGTTTGCATGGCATTGGCTTTATAGCCAGTGCCGGTGCCATCGCCCGTAAAAGGTCCCTGTACGGTACCGTCGGTATAAATAAAATCAGGGTCGTAATTTTTAACCACATCCATCATACGCAACGCCCAGTTCGTAGCATACCACTTATCGTAAGCCAAATGCCTGGAAAAAATACCGGCTGGCGGCGGCGACCATGGGGATTTGGCTGCTGCCTCCACACCTTTGTATTCGCGGAGATCGATGCCATATAAAAGCCTTGGATCAAGCCCTTCCCACCATTTACCCTTGCCATCGGCCAGGGTAAGGTTGCCGTCATAAAGCACGCCTTTTTTAGCCCCACCGGTGTCGCTACCGAAAGCCGTTTGCCACCACCACCAGGTATATTCGTGATGGAAAGTTACCCCGAACCGGATACCGGCTGCCCGTGAAGCTTTGGCCCACTCGCCGATAATATCGCGCTTAGGCCCGACATTTACCGAGTTCCATGGTTGATATTGTGAATTCCAAAGATCATAATTATCATGGTGAACTCCCTGTATCATCAGAAAACGTGCACCGGCATCCTGGTAAATCTTAGTCAGCTTTGCAGGGTCCAGTTGCTTCGGATTCCAGTCCCTCAGCACCTCCTTGTAACCGGTCTCCGAAGGATGACCATATTTTTCAAGGTGATTTAAATAAGCTTTGCTGCCCTGTATATACATTTTGCGTGCATACCAGTCGCCGCTTTCGCCTGATGCCTGTGGACCGAAATGCACCCAGATGCCGAATTTTGCGTCTCTGAGCCATTTTGGTTCTCCTGGATAATTTTTTTCAATGGATACCCAGGTAGGCTCGAAAGGTCCTTTGGCGATCGGAATATCCAATTTTACCTCGGAAAAAGTTTTAGTGTCGCCAGAAGGGATGCTGTCTATAGAAAGCTTAGCCGGAATGGCTGGAATAGGTGGATGTTTGGATTTGATATTCTTTTCAACTTTTTGCGAGTAGCTGTTAAGCGTCAACAGGCATGAAAGCACAAAAACTGAGGTCATTGTTCTCATATATCAACAAATTATAAGTATAGAAATGGTTAGCATAAAAGTAACCTGTGTCTGAGATAAAAAATTATAAATAACCGATATTTATTTGTCGTAATACGACTATTTAGATTACATATATATGTATGTATTAGGCGATTTAAGGCTGGAATAATTGGAAATGGAACCTAAGGATATTAATAATGGACAAGTACCTATCCCTGATCATGATTATAATATCTTTTCTTTTCGGAGCTATTACTGATGTCATAATTTATTATTTCATTTTTTAATTCGAAAAACATTCTTTTCGAATGCCTTCTATAATTGCAGTTGCAGATATGAGGTAAAATTAAATTTTATATGACTATGATCATTAGTTGATATGACCAATGTTCTCTACCAGAAAACCATTAGGGGTTAATTTATAAAATGGAGCCCCAAAAGCAATATGACAACTTGAATAAAGAACAGATATTAAAGGAAAGAGACAGATGTCGGATCGTGATTTCGGGAATAAGTGTCCAAATCGACGATTGTAAAAAAAGACTATGCGACATCCTTGAGTCTATTTATAGTTCAAATTTACTTCAACAAGCGGAAAATTTTCAAACACGTTTTTTGCAGATAGATTTTTTTATTCAATTATTAAAAGAGGAAATGATTCGATTGGAAACCTTTTTATTAAATCAGCAATCTAAAGGTGATATTATAGAAACTCATCTTTTTAAAACATTGCAACCATTTCTTTTGAAAATAGAAACTGTAGAGCAGAATTTCAATAAGCTTAAAGAAGAATTTTTTAGTTATCTTATGGGAATAGCATAAAATTCAAATCATATCCCCTTACTTTTGTGTTGACCTCTAAGGCTTCTCTAAAATACGGGATAGCTAATTTCTCCTCGATAATGCTATTTAGCTCATAGCAATGATTTCTTGTTTATATTAAATTTTCCATTTTCAGATATAAGATAACCTTACAATTACACCACGAATAGAGTTTGCTCTGATGAACATGAAAAACTGATTGAAAAAGCCAAAGAGAAATTATCTGCTACCGGTTTATCGGTAAGCGAAATTGCTTACGAATTAGGCTTTGAATACCCGCAATCGTTCAGTAAGCTATTCAAAAATAAAACAAGCCTTTCACCTTTGGCTTTCAGGGATTTGTTCAATTGACTCAAACTAACCAAACCTGAAAGTAGCTATCCCATTCCCGGTTTGAATCTGGTTTAAGAAATGCGTGGTGATAAGCGAACGCATGCCTCCCCGTTTTTTTGGAATCCTCCCGGAGAAACACCAATAATTTTGCTGAACAATCGATTGAAATATTTGTCATCTTCATAGCCTAACGTATAAGCCTAAAAACGAATATCCTGCACCACCCTGTTAAAACCGTACTTTATATTATGAAAACCAATATCCCTATTCTCCGCGCATTGCGCGATGTACTCTTTTGCATTCTACCATCCATCTGTCTTTTTCTAACGCTGCCCAGTACCGTATAGCGTAATGACAAAAGTATAAAGCATATATTTTGTAATGTATGTGGTAGAATAGCTCCAGTCCAATGGAAGTAGTCGTTGTGTTTTATTTCGGCGAAAGCTGTTGATCAAACAATTCTAATTTTGAAAAAAAATCATTCAGCATAAGATTTACGTCTAATTTGGTATACACTCTTATTGGCCGTCCTTTTGGGTTGTCCTCGTACTGTCCCGAGATATTGATTTGCGGGGCAGGCTTCTTTTGATAGCTGCTGGATGCAGGGTCGGGCTCAAAATAAGTTTGTAAAGCAGTTAACAAGACCAGAGGACTATCACCCAAAATATATGTTTCTCCCACTTTCCCCATTTTTTTCATTATTTGGAGCAATGCCTGGTACAGATAATTGCCAACAGCGCCTTTTGTTTTAGTGTTAAGCAATAACTGAGATAAAGGAATAATCGCTTGCCGGTACGTATCTCTTGGCACTTGCCACAGAGCTACTGAAGATTGATTGAAGACCACCCTTGCTGCTGCGATATCAATATGTAAATTATACTCAACCCTGGAAGTTCCCGGGGGTGGAAAAGCAATACCGGGATATTCCGGGCCTCCAATCCAAATCAGGGTGAACTTGTCTGCGATTCCTGGGTTGGTCAGCAATGCAGATGCAACCTCAGTGAGTCCTGCACCGCAAAGTATGTATAACGGAAGTTTGGTGTCAGTTCGTAATGCTTCTTTAATAATAAAATTTACAGCTTCGTCCCTGGCAGGAGTGAAATCGTTTGACATTGCCTGATTAGAACCTGTTAGAACGGGAATGCTGTCCTCAAGATTCATGAACTTCAAAATTTCCTTTGCTTTTTGGACTGCATTTTCCGCCTGTTTTTCAGAAGGGTCTATAAAATCCTTAACGGATAAATGGGAGCCGATAATAGCCTTCGTATCCACGGACGGGGATAGTAAAAGATGCACAAGTTGAAACAGACCGTCCGGATCACCGCTAAAATCATTGTCGATAATCACTCTCATTCTTTTTGTAAAAATGAGTTTGTCGGAATTATTTTGTCCTGATGCAAAAGTATACACAGTCAGTAAAACAAAAAGAGTAGCAAAGGTTCTTTTCATTGTAAATAATAATAGTTGATCTATTTATATAAAACAAAGCGGCAAACAAATAATGATGATGGCCGCTTTGTTCTGAGGTACCGTTGAACCGAACTTATCAGGTGAATCATCTTCGGTAGGCGGTGTTATTCTGGTCTGGCTAAAAGCCGGTATTGCCATAAAACAAATTAAGAGAAAAATTTAGCTTTAAGTTTTTCAATCAACATTTGTAACTTTAACCTGCTTTCAGCCCTGTTAAATGTAGTTGAAAACCAACAAGATAGCAACTTGATCTATTTGCAGGTGAAATATCAAAAAGCCGCTTACGCTATACAATGGTCGGCCGGAATGATGGTATGGTAATAACGGAAATGAGACCTTTGATGCCAATTAATTAATATGCAGTGGTAGCTATCAGGCCTCTGATATCTGTAAGAAAACTACAGGCTTACTTTTAAAGCACCACCTTCTTTGTTTTCGTCATCTTTTGGTGATCCATCCGGCTGGGTGAATGAAGTGCTTTTTGCCTTTCCTTTTCATTATACCAAATTACGAGCGCTGCACTTAATATCACGAGATTTTTAATTATATACTGGCCCGTTAAGGATAAGCCATAGGGAATATACTGAAAGGTGTTTTGCGGGAAAAGGAAAAGTGGAGAAAAAGTGAAGGTTAAGTGTACGAACAATAATATAAGCATTGGTTTAATCCATTTTCCAAGGATCAATGCCAGACCAACCACACTTTCCCAGGCTGCCAGTAACCTGATTTCAGTCGTGCCATTAAAAATCCCCCAGGTAAGTTTGGTAATAGTCTTAATAGCCAGGTCTTCTGCGGGACTATAGCCGGGGAAGAATTTAAGCATGCCAAACCAAAAATAAATAATACCAATACTAATTCTCAAATACAAAAAGCTGCGGGAAACTGGAGTGATAGTTCTGGTTGTCATACTATTTTATTAAACTTAAATATGGCACTGGCATAAATAAGTCATTATGCCGCACATAAAAATTCAAGGAACTTGAGCGGTTATTAAAAAACCGATAACCAATAAATTTTCTACAAAATACACATAAACCCAAACTATCCATCTCGGCATCCAGAATTTAAATCAGTTAACATGTAATAAGGTGCGAAAGCTCCGAATAATATACACCGCCACCGACAAATGGCGTTTTTTGTGCCAAGAGCCACCGAATCCGATGTCGATCCGGTCTTGTGCCGGTATTACTCCTGATTTTGTTCGGACTTTCTTCGCATTTCTCCTGAGTACACCCGAACATTCCCCCGGAAAATCCGAACAACATCCGAACAACGTCCGGCACTATCCCTTCCTGATACCGGCACAATCCCGGATAAACACCCCGTTTTCCCATGACCATTCAAGACACATGTAAACCACTTTAGACATATGCAGTGAACTGTAGCCCCACATAGAACAACCTGGGATAACATAAGACAAGATAGAACATGTTGGGATGGGATAGACAGGCCAGTGATCTATTCTACAAAAATCCGTCTTACTTTTATATCGCACAAGGCAACTGATCAAATACCGGTTATGGTCATTCGTCAGGTGCAGGTCTTTTTCATTAACACTTAACATCGATTCTTTATGGGCAAAATGAAAAACTCTGTCCTGGATTCATTTTCAGGCACCATCGGAAGAGTGGCTGGTACATCCCGGCCCGGAGTGGCGGTAATGCGCAGCAAGGCACATTCGCACCGACAGCACCTGTTCCCATTTCAAAATCGCCTATGATCGTGTTAAGATCAGCAAAGGCTTATTGCTTAACGTAGAAGGGTTGGCAGTATCTTCACCCATGGCCGGCGCTATCCGGTTTACCTGGACCGGCACCGATGAAAATAACAGGGAAAAACCAACTGACGAGGCAATTCTCGTTGCACACTGCCCCGACTTGTTTTCATCAGCTAGTTCTGACACGCAAATGACACGTTGTTTTCTCAAACCGTTTTATTCGAAATTGACCTTGTACCTGTCTTACCTGGTTAGGCGAAGATCCTGCTAATGCCTTCTTTTATAAAATATTAATCAGCTTGTAAGTTTCCGGACAATTCCGCAACTAACCATAAAAACAGTACCTTATGCACAGGACAATAACTACATTTTTATCGGCGCCCTTGTGCAGGGGAAAGTAATTTATAAAATAAGTAACCCTAACCCTTACTTTTAAAAATGATGAAGCCGGTAATGTACCTGCAGCAGAGACAGCAGCCGAGAACAGGTGCATTATTTCAACAAAATTTAATTATGGACCAGTCGCAGTTTTTAGCGTTGATTGCCGAGCACCAGGGGATCATTATTAAAATATGCAGATTATACCGGAACTCAAAGGAAGACCAGGAAGACCTGTTTCAGGAAATCGTTTTCCAGCTTTGGAAGTCTGCCCCTTCTTTTGAAGGCCGGTCCAAATTCAGTACATGGATGTACCGGATAGCGCTCAGCACGGCCATTGCCGGTTACCGTAGAAAGAAACCTGACATTTATTATACACCGGTGTTGCCCCAGGCACAGGAAGAACAGCCGGATGCCGACGAACAAAGAGAACGATTGTTTGACGCGGTTACCAGATTGAACGATGCCGACAAAGCACTCATTACCCTGTACCTGGAAGACCTTAGCTACCAGGAGATCGCAGCAATAACCGGTTTAACCGAAAACAACATAGGCGTAAAACTCAACAGGATAAAAAGTAAAATTCAGCAACTTTTAAATATCAAACAATGAATGAAGATACTTTAAGATCAGCGTGGTATGGCATAGGCGCCAACCCAAAAAGCAATGCGGAAATAAGAAACATGATGCATGGAAAGGAGCACCCTGTGCTGAAGCGAATCCGCAAACAATTGATCATAGAAACAACTGCTTTCACGGCATTCCTTTTTGTTTATTACGATTTCTTCGATGGAAGGGATAAGCCGCTATATGCAAACATCTTACTTGTAGCAAGCCTGCTATTTGTTATAATGCATAATTTGATCGGTTATACCCTCACAAGGCAACCTGTTACCGGCAATACCATTAAACAATCGCTGACGTTACACCTTGCCCGGATAAAAAACTTTGCCGTTATATCCATTACCATGCGTGTATTGTCGGCAGTTTGCTTACTACTGTACTTTACCAGTACAGTTACATTTACGGATAACAAATACTGGGTATTGGCAGTGATCATATGCATCTTTATTGTCCAGATAGCTCTTCTGTTGCGTATATGGACTAAAAGGATTAGTGAACTGGGACGTACTATTAATAATTTTTAACAGCGATCCATGTAATACTCATTTAGTTCCGGATTACAGCAGCCAATTCCTTAATTCTATTCGTTAGCTGTGCCCTGCAAAACAGTAAAAAAGCGTAAAAAAGAGTCGAAGGAAAACGGTAGTGGCGGAACCGTTTAATCAGACGTCACTGTATTAATTTTGCCGAATATATTCCTCATTCTGAATTTCATCGGCATTCTTATTACAGTTCTGTTGTGCGTTTTGTATTACATGAACTATGCGGCTCAGAATAGGGCGAAGGGAAACCGAGTGGTACACATCTAATTTTTCGAATCCGTTTTTCCCGGCATACGACAGGTAGGAGGTATTAAAATTATCTATGATCTCTTCATCGAGGAATTCAATAAAAACAAAGTCTATTTCAAATTGATGTACAATTGTGATATATGCGGAATAATACTCAGCCTGATACCTGAAAAAAACCTTTACCACCTGGTCCATGATTGCTGAATTTGTATGGTTACGACAGAATAAAATAGCATCAATGCGGAACTTCGGCTTATTTTGTCTCTCAACTAAGTTCCATACAAAATATTAAAAGGCTGTTAGAAGCAAATTAGAATTTGCTAATAGAATTAACGCCTGGGGCGCCATTATCAATACAAAGAGGCCTAAAAAAAACACTTCATACCGCGACTTTGATAACATAATCCATAACATGGTTATTGCCACATCGCCCACAGGCGACCACGGGTCGCAGTAGCCGCTTTATTGATCTATATTGAATAATTTGCCGCTATCGCAAGGTAGCCGATGATGAAATACGGCGATCAATGCGGCAATCGTAAGTTTCTTTATTATAATTTCATTTTTTGAACCGCAATATTAAAGATACCTCCTTACATTTATAATGGGTAATTATCTAGAAAAATGGCTCAATATGATACGTTTAAATGATTTAGTATGAAAGATGTTCTAACGGCATTAAGCAGGTTCATTAGTCAATTGTTCAATTTGCATGAAGATAAAGCGGAAGAATACGAAATTGTTGAGTCGATAAGGAGGAATGTCAGTTTCAGGGGCACCAATCTATGGACGTTGATCTTTGCCATACTGATCGCATCAATCGGGTTAAATATGAACTCTACCGCCGTAATTATCGGCGCCATGCTTATATCACCCTTAATGGGGCCTATCATGGGAATTGGTTTGGCAATCGGTGTATATGATTTCGACCTCCTTAAACGGGGAATCAAAAACATTCTTATTGCCGCTACCATCAGTATTTTTACTTCCTACCTGTATTTTCTCATTACCCCCCTGCATGAAGCCAAGTCTGAATTACTGGCCAGAACTACCCCATCGGTTTGGGATGTTTTTATCGCTTTTTTGGGCGGACTGGCTGGCATCGTAGCCGGCACCAGAAGAGAAAAAAGCAATGTGATCCCCGGCGTAGCTATTGCTACGGCCTTGATGCCGCCGCTGTGCACGGCAGGCTATGGCCTTGCCTCAGGGCAGTGGTTTTATTTTTTGGGCGCCATCTATTTATTCTTTATCAACAGTGTTTTTATTTGCCTGGCTACCCTCGTCATTGTAAGATATCTGAAATTCAACAAGATCGAATTTCCTACCGAAGCCAGGAAAAAATTTGTTGTGCGGTCGGTCTGGATCATGCTGGTGCTTACCATTTTACCCAGTACGTATCTTACCTGGCGTATTGTTCAACGTACGATCTTCGAGGAAAATGCCAGACGGTTCCTGCAGAATGAATTTAACTTTGCACAAACCCAGGTCGTAAACAGGGTTTATAAATTCGATCATAGTAAACCTAAGATAGAGGTGCTCCTTATCGGTCAGGAACTGTCTGACCAAATAATCGATTCCCTTTCTAACAGGCGTTACTTATACAATCTGGGATTTGCCGATTTGATCGTCAGGCAGGGGCTGGACGCAAAAAATGAGATCGACCTGGCCCAGATAAAAGCCAGTATCCTGGAAGACGTATATTCCGGGTCGGCCGGTAAAAAAGACACCCTCCCCCCTGCCGTTGAGAATACCTCCGGCGTTTACCCCGACCTGAAAGCTGAATTGAAATCGCTGTATCCCTCCATCCGTTATTACTCCCTGTCAGATGTTGTGGTAAGGCGGATCGATACGGCCAGGCTCGATACCGTTACTTTGTTTTACGCCCGGTTTTCACGCCGCCAGCCTGCACGTGAAATGGCAAGGTTAAGTTCATGGTTAAAGCAACGGGTAAAGGCCGACTCCCTCAGGGTGGTGATCGAATAATCATTTAAAGCTTGCAAGTATGAATAAGAGTGCCATCGTAATAAAATGAACTGAACATTAAAAACCTTTCGTTATCAGATTACCAGCATATGAAAGACCGGAGAACTGATTTTTATGACCTAAGGATCAAAGATCAAACGGCTGACTAATGTTAAAAAGTATACTTGTATTTATTTAGCGGTGAGCGGTTTTAGCTGACTGGCCAGATCGGTAAGGCTGGTACAAATGTAATTGGGTTTGGGCGCAAGTGGGTACAACATCTGTTTCGACTGTTTTAAATAGGCCGTTTGCATGCCGGCATTAACCGCACCTGCCAGGTCCCAGCCGTGTGCCGATACCAGCAGCACCTCGCCGGGCTGCACGTTCAGTTGGGCTATAGCCCATTCATAAACTTCCAGGGAAGGCTTGTACTTCCTTACGTGTTCGGCGCTCAATACTTTTTCGAAATAGGAAATCAGCCCCGTGCGTTCCATTCTTTCTGTCACCGTTCTCTCAGGCGAATTGGTAAGTGCAGCGATCCTGAAGCCCGCATCGTTCAATTGAGAAAGCCCTTCCTGCACCCCTTCATGAACGGGCAGGTGTTTCAAAAGCTCAAGCACCTCATTGATGTCATGTTCATCTATTTCCTCTCCTAATGTACGCCCCGCCATTTGCATGGTGGCGTAAGCAATGGATGCGAAGTCGTTGAACTGTACAATACAGTTATCGACAAAACAATACTGCATAAATAATTCAAACCAGAGAAAATATCCTCTCTTGTTGTCGAGGATTTGATTGACCCTTTTTTCTACTACGGTCATATCGAGCAGCGTTTCATAAACATCTAACAATACGACGGCCGGTTTGTCTTTTTCCTCATTTAATTGCATAAGATCGAAAATTGGTAACTTATTATTAAACAATATACAAAATAACCAAAACAACACCTTCAACCGTACTATTATGGCAAAAAAATACCCTTTCTTATGAAAGGGCATTTTTAACTGATCACACTCAGTTTATTATAAAAAACAGGCTGGGGTTAATTTTTAGCTTCGCTTTCTGCGCCGGCTGATACCTTTTTTTCAAGTATCGCTATATAGCGGCGTGCGTCTTCGTTGGCGGGGTCAATTTCGAGCACCTTGTTAAGGTTTTCGATGGCTGCAGTATAATCATTTTGTTCGTTGGTTTCCCAGGCTGCCTTATACCCATAGGCCTGTACGAGCCATTTTTTATGGGTGGAGGTGATCGTATCTTTTTTTTCGATCACATCGATCAACTGGTCATAATATGGGATCGCCAGCCCTTCCTGCATAGAAGAATCCCGCAAAGCATTGGTGCGTGCACGCCAGTAGTAACCGAAACCCTGATCGGGATACTTTTCAATATATCGGCCAAATACCGTATCAGCCTCCTGGTATTGTTCGGCCCTGAAATGGGCAACACCCCAATTGAACAGGTCGAGATTAGATGCACGATCATTATTCTCATAAACCTTTCCAAGCCAGTATGCCTGGCTGGCAAAATCATCGCGCTCTTTGTACAGGCCGGCTATTTTCCGATAATAGGTATCCCTGGCCATCGTATCTTTTGTAACGGCGGCAGCCTTTTTATAATTAACCAGCACCGAATCTTCCGCATCATCCATCGTTTCATAAAGTGTTGCCATTGTTTCGAAATCTTTTGCTACGAGATTGCTATCTGCTTCATAAGAAAAATATTGGTTCATACTGGAAATAGCGTTTGCCGTATCGTTCAAACCCAGGTAACTATACGCCAGCAGCTTATGCAGTCGGGCTATGGTGCCGGCCATTGGTTGCGAAAGCAATTGCTTCGCTTTATCGATGGCCTCATCGTATTGTTTTGTCAGATAAAGCAGGTCGGTATAGCGATAATCGTTCTCCGGTTCCCTGTCACTGTTTGCAATATACCGGTTGAAATATTCCATCGCCTTGTTGGCGTCTGTAAAATAATAATGATAATACAGGTCATACAATGCCGGGGCATACTTTGGATCGGCATCAATGGCCTGCACAAAATATTTCAGGTAAACGGAAGGGTTGTTTTGTGAAACAAATATTTTTCCGATCTTATAATGAGCGGCAGCATATGCAGGGCTTTTTGAAAGCGCCTGGTTATAGGCCTTATAAGCTTCTTCGCCATTACCCATTTTACGGTAGGCATCGCCCATTAGCGTATATAAAACCGGGTTCTTCTTATCTTTTTTAATGGCCTTCTTCAGCTTATCGAGCGCTGCCTGGCCATCTCCTGCCGATGTTGAAATATGCGCCCTTGCCACCGCCGCCAATATCCCGGGATCTTTTGACCTGGTCTTTTTTACAGCCTGTTCAAATAACAGGTTCGCACTGTCTTTTTTATTCTGCATTAAAAGCAGGTGTCCACGGGCCACCTGAAAATAAGGTTCGCCATAAATGTTTTCCGGTGCATGCTGCAACCGCGCTTCTATTGCCTTCGTGCTATCGTCGTGTATATATGCCTGTGTAATCCAATACCACGCTTCGGCGTTGGCCGGATCCCGGCTTACCATGTCGTTCAGCATTTGCTGCGCTCCGCTATAGCGTTCATAATAAATCAGCTCTTCTGCGTCGCGTATATTCTGTGCGAACATCAATAAAGGAACCAGCAAAACGCCCATGGTAAATGATAATATTCTTTTCATTTGTTTAATTTTTTACTACAAAAAATATGTTAAATCGCTGCAGGTGGTTATTATAGAGAACGAATGGATTATTCGGAAGAGCGCTAATGCGTAAATGTGGTTTGTTCCCTGCAACCAAGTGATATCGTTAAATTTACTTCAACGGCTTAAGAGGGTAGTTAAGCTGTAATTAAAATGCCGTTAAAACCCAAACGCATTATCTGACAGTTAAAAATTACAATAACCAAAACTGAAACAACCTGTAATGCCATAAACTTCAACAATACGTTAATTGCTGCGAACTGAATAAATTTGTAAATTCAGAAAGATTGCAGCAGGACTCAATTTTATACGGCAACAACATTAAACATCAGCACAGGATGAAATATTTTACAATAGTATTTCTGGGGATTCTACTTACGCAATGCAGGCAGAGAAATAATAAAACCCTGCCTGACACTTTGCCGAGAGACAGCACTATTACCCGGCAGAACGCCTACTCCGACCTGTTCCTCGACAGCTTAAGAATGGAAGCCTTCCTGTTAGCAGAGGCAGAAAGCGATAGTACGAAGATCTATATCCGAAATTTTTACAATAGCCGTAACTTCTCATTTGCCTGGTTCAATCAAGATGGCTTAACGGTTCAGGCGGCAGGTTTCTGGAACTTATATGACCAGTATGTTAATGATACAAACGACAGCACCCGTCATTACCGTTATCTTCAACATGCGATGAACAGGTTACTGTATGAAGACAGTGTATATCAAGTGGCGGCAGATTCACTGGCCATTACGGAACTTCGCCTCACCAGGCATTTCCTTTATTATGTAAAAGCCGTTTACGGGCCTAAAGCCGAACCGGAAGTAATGCGATGGCATATACCAAAAAGAAAATTGAATGCCCGGGCACTACTCGATTCATTTATATCTCTTGAAAATGAAGAATGGAAACCCTTAAGTGAGCGGTTTTACCATCTAAGAAATGCCGTTATACAATACCGGAGAATACAGGAGAAAGGCGGATGGACAACTATTGCCCCGCCACCGGGAAAAATTATAGCAGGTAAACGAAATAAACTGGTGCCGGTTATAAAAAAACGGCTTTCGACGATCAATGCCTACTCCGCGACAGATACGACTGACCTGTATAACGATACCTTATTGACAGCGATAAAAAAGCTAAAACAACAATTGGGTTTACCGCCGTCGAACCATATTGATGCTGCCTTTATAAAAGAGTTGAATGTTCCTGTTGAAGATAGATTGAAACAAATGCTAATCAATCTGGAACGGATGAAGTGGATGCCCCGGCAGCCGGCAAACTGTATTACGGTTAATATACCTGAATACCGGTTAAGGGTGTATGAAAATGGAAATAAGGTGTTAGGGATGAATGTAGTGGTAGGAAAGGCGGCCAATCGTACAGTCATATTTTCAGATGAACTGGAATTTATTGTTTTCAGTCCGTACTGGAATATCCCCCGCAGTATCATACATAGGGAAATTTATCCTGCCATGAACCGCAGCAGTTCTTATTTACGCCGCAATAATATGGAAGTTACCGGTTATTACAGCGATAGCCTTCCAATAGTAAGACAAAGGCCGGGATGGGGGAATGCGCTTGGAGATGTAAAGTTCATTTTTCCCAATAGCTATAATATTTATTTTCACGACACCCCCGCCAAAGCACTGTTTGGCCGCCATAAAAGGGCCTTTAGCCACGGCTGTATCCGCTTACAGCAACCATTCGAGCTGGCAAAATACCTGCTGAGAAATAACCCCGAATGGCCTGAAAAGGCAATAAGAAAGGCGATGAATAGCAGTACTGAAAAATGGGTAAGGCTCAACCGGCCATTGCCGGTTTTTATAACCTATTTTACAAGCTGGGCCGATGATAAAGGAATGGTTTATTTCACGGAAGACATTTATGGGCACGACAAAAAACTGGAAGAACACCTGTTTGAATAAACCGGTAACATGGAGAGCTGCTGTCGGATGCGGCTACGGATAAGCTATAGTGGTTGCCTAACAGGAAACCGTCGTTTAATACCCGCTTCTTATATTTTTGCATATACATACTTTTTGGCGATCCGACGCCGCATCATTTAAAGAAGCACTCATGGGCAGCCTGGCTTGCCGGCGCCACGCGCGGCCTGAGATGATAGCAATACCATCAATTTATAAAATATACCTATCTTCGCATCAATAATGATCTTTCTATTGGTGTTAGGCGATATCAAATAATATGCCGCTACCCTCAGGTTCCTCCTGGATATCCACCCCGGTGAACGAAATAATCTGGTTCAACAACGATCTGTTCATGCAGCTAACTCCCGGCCTGGTTAAAACGAAAAAGATGTTCTACCAGTGTCAGGGATAAAATCATTTTCAATTATGGAAAAAATACTTGTTCTTACCGACTTCTCCAACAATTCGATGAAAGCATGTATGTATGCTGCAGAAATTGCTTACAAAAGCGGGGCAACTATTCATTTATTGCATGTGGTTGAGCCTGTTGTTGACAAAATAAGACAACCTCATGCACTACATGAGAAACTGGAAGATGAAATAATTAAAAGCAGATATAGCGAAGTACATGCAGTACGCAGGTCTGTTTTGTCGCTTTTCCCTTCAGTTAACATCGAGTCAGAATTAGCCAGCGGAAAGGTTACCGCCTCCATTCTTGATTGTGCACGAAAAATTGAAGCGGATTTGATACTGATGGGAACAAAAGGCGCAACAGGCCTGAAAGAAATTTTTATGGGTAGTGTGGCAACAGACACCATAGGTCAGTCAACCCTGCCTGTACTTGCCATACCTGAGGCATATAAAATGGAACAACCGGATGCAATACTGTTTGCCACCAATCACTTTGAAGAAAATACCAACCTGCTGAAGCCGGTAATTGAATTGGCGAAATTATTCCAGGCTACGGTTCATACGGTAGTTTTTTGGGATACCCACCATGCCGACGAGTCGTCATACTTAATAAATACAAGCCAATTAAATCATTATATGGAATTTTTAAAAAGATCATTCCCCGATGTTTCTTTCAAAGGCGAAGTGTTGAAAGGGGAAGATTTTGAGCAAACGATCGTGAGCTATGATGAAAAAAATGAAGTGGATATACTTGCAATGATAACCTATCACAAAAGCTTTTGGGACAGGTTCCTGAGGCGAAGCAAAACAAAACAAATGACATTTCATTCCGTAATCCCCGTTTTGGCAATACCATCTGCAAATACTTCAAATAAACAATCATAAAGGGAGTTAAGAAAAGTAAGGGATAATGAACACATGTGTAAGTCGAAATTAAATGGATATAAAACGATCATTAAATGGCTGAAAAGAAATTAACTTCTGTACTCCCGGACGCTGTCATCAGGTTTTTTAAAAAACCTTCCGCACCGGGCATCCTGCTGATATTTGTTACAATAGTGGCGCTCATTTGGGCCAATTCACAGGGAAGTAATATTTACTATGAATTGTGGCAACATAAAATTACGGTGGGATTCAGCGGCGCCGTTATTTCAAAACCACTGCTTCTATGGATAAATGACGGCCTCATGGCTATATTCTTCTTTACAATAGGCCTTGAGATCAAGCGGGAAATTATTGCCGGAGAACTATCAACCTGGAAAAAAGCAGCCATGCCTTTGTTCGCCGCTTTAGGGGGAATGATCATTCCCGCAATTATTTTTATAGCATTCAATAAGGGCACGCCTGCATCAGACGGCTGGGGAATACCAATGGCCACGGATATCGCCTTTTCGCTGGGCATATTGTCCCTGGTAGGAAAAAAGGTGCCATTGACGTTAAAAATATTTTTAACGGCGTTTGCCATTGTTGACGACCTGGGTGCGGTTCTGATCATCGCTTTCTTCTATTCATCGAAGATAATATTATCTAATGTCGCACTTGGCGCATTTTTTCTTATTATCATGATCATTATGAATTGGATTGGTGTTCGAAACAAACTAGCCTATGCTATTCCGGGGATTGCCGGAATATGGCTGGCCTTTTTGTTATCGGGCGTACATGCAACTGTTGCGGGGGTATTGGCTGCATTGGTAATTCCGGCCAGTACAGCCATCAATAAACAGGATTTTAAACAAGCCATCATTAACCTGGCGGGCGGGATCCGTGCATCAAAAGGAAAAGAAACCAGGTTCTTATCAAAGGATGAGCAGTCTGTGGTAACATCCATCAGAGAAAAATGCGAACATGTGGAACCTCCCCTGCAATCACTTGAGCATTCTTTGCATCCACTGGTCATGTTTTTCATTATGCCCGTTTTTGCCCTGAGCAATACGGGGGTTGCATTGAATACCAACCTGCTGAAGGTGGCCACCGAACCATCCAGTGTGGGAATTATATTGGGATTAGTTATTGGCAAGCCTTTAGGTATCTTCTTTTTTTCATGGCTGGCACATAAAATGAGGATCGGGGAACTTCCAACAGGCGTTAACTGGCTGCAAATTTGGGGCGTTGGCCTTTTGGGCGGAATAGGATTTACCATGGCATTGTTTATAACCAGTCTTGCCTACAGAGAACCTGCGCTGATAAACAGCGCAAAAATCAGTATATTGGTTGCCTCGGTAATAGCAGGCATTGCCGGATATCTTGTTTTAAGAAAAACGCTTCGTCATTAACACCATGAATAACTTATACCTGTTTATTGCCGGGTTTATTGTCTGCGGCGCCGTTATAGTATATAGTGGAACCAAACTATCTTATTATGGCGACAAAATTGCCGATCTCACCGGTTTGGGAAAGGCGTGGGTTGGACTGATATTAATGGCCTCCGTCACTTCCCTGCCTGAATTAATAACCGGCTTTAGCGCCGTGGCAATCGTAAAAGCGCCTGATCTGGCTGCCGGCGATATTTTCGGAAGTTGTGTATTTAACCTGCTCATACTTTCTGTACTGGATAGCCGTATAAAGAAGCCGATCTTCTCAATGGTTAAATCAAGTCACATCGTAGCGGCCATTTTCGGAATTGTTTTATTAACGGTAGCGGGCATGGCGATCTACCTGTCGCAGTCAGCGCCTTCAATATTGTGGGTGAGCAGCTTTACATTAGTTCTGTTTGCAATTTACCTGGTAGCGGTTTGGAGCATGTTTAAATACGAGCAAAATGAAAACCAGGCATCCACTGCTGAAGTAAAAGTAGCTTCTGACTCTTCCGGACTAAAAAAAGTGATCTGGGGCTATGCCCTCAATGCATTTATCGTAATCGGGGCTGCGGTATTCCTGCCTTATTTTGGTGAACACATAGCGGCGGAAACAGGCCTGGGGGAATCCTTTTTCGGTACATTGTTTATAGCAGCCGCTACGTCATTGCCCGAATTGGTTGTTTCCCTTTCTGCATTGCGAATTGGCGCCCTCGATATGGCAGTTGGCAATTTACTAGGCAGTAACGTATTTAATATGTTTATCCTTGGCGTTGATGACGTGTTCTACAGGGAAGGATCAATATTTAAAAATATTTCTCCCGCCCACCTGTTATCTGTTTTTATAACTATAATAATGACCGCAGTAGTAGGCCTGGGGCTGCTTTTTAAACCAAAGAAGAAGCAGGCATGGCTGCTGGGGCTCGATACATTGATCATTGCGCTATTATATATGGCACTTATAATACACTTATTTATAAATAAGTGACACTGTAATTAAGGTGGGAACAGGTTAGATTAAATCTGCATCCGCTTTTTTGCATCGATCTGAAGTAACTGGCTGCCAAAATTGTTCTAGTTCTGACGCACATACTCTTCATCCAACAGAATATTGGCATTCTGAACATCTGAGATATGTTGTGCGTTTTTAATAATTGTAATCAGGCTGTTCAATATAGCTCTGAAGTATACTGACTGATAAGTTGGCATTTTTTTAAATTCTTCTGCCACGTATGATATACTGGAAGCGTTGAAAATTCCTATAATATCTTCATCAAGAAACTCGATGTCAATGAAGTCGGTTTCAAACTCACGTATAACTGTAACAATAGCGGAATAGAAGCCACCCTGATGTTTGAATAAAATTCTTATCACCTGAGCCATACCCACTGAATTTATGTGTTAACGACTATAAAACCATTTCATCAATATCTATGCCCCCGGCGAATGAGGGAAACTGTACAGCTGCGAAATTTCTGTCGTGTATAATAAATTCCCTGAAAAATGTACTATTTTCCTCGTGACCGATCTCCACAACATATTAAAGGGCGATTAGAAGCGTATTAGAGCATTTTTTATTCTTCAACCCTCTGTCGGGAAAATAATAGATTATCTCCCTGCTTTGCAATATCAAAGTTGAATAAGGCATTTATACTGTTTTATAAAGCAGATTTTATTGCCCGGAACCGGATTTGCATAATATATGCCGTAACAGTGTTGTACGGGTTGAGTTATAACTTCTAAAAGAACGAAAATGGCATACCAACCGATAGAAAATTATGGAATTATAGGAGATCTGAATACGGTGGCCCTGGTTGCTTTGAACGGCTCTATCGACTTTATGTGCTTCCCCGATTTTGACTCACCCAGCATTTTTGCAGCTTTACTTGATGATAAGAAGGGCGGGTATTTCCAGATCAGGCCGGTTTTTTCCGACATGAATACGAAACAATTGTATTTGCCCGACACCAATGTTTTGCTTACCAGGTTTCTTTCAACAGAAGGTGTGGGCGAAATAACCGATTTTATGCCGGTTGAAGAGTTGTTTGATGGCAAGGAACTGATCAGGCGGGTGACAACCATAAGAGGCGAAGTGCATTATGAAATGCATTGTGAGCCCCGGTTCAATTATGGCAGAAGCGATCACAGTGTAAACGTAGTATCGGAAAACGAGATCATTCTGCAAAGCAAAGGGGCCGACAAAACCGTAATACGCATAAGAAGTACAATACCGCTTAAAACCGACAATGGCGCCATAACGGCCACCTTTACTTTATCGCCCAATCAAACCGCTGACTTCATACTTGAGCATATAGAAAAAGAACATGTTAATGAACGCGATTTTAAAGAATTTGTAACGGAAAGCCTTTTTGCCACTATGAATTACTGGAAAGACTGGGTAGCCCGGTCGTTATACAAAGGGCGCTGGATGGAAACGGTGAACAGATCGGCCCTGGTGTTGAAACTGCTCACCTCGTACCGTTATGGGTCGATTGTAGCTGCGCCAACATTCAGTATGCCCGAAAGCATTGGCGCCAAAAGGAACTGGGATTACCGCTATACCTGGATAAGGGATGCTTCTTTTACCGTATATGCACTGCTGCTTCTTGGATATACTAAGGAAACCGGCAAATTCATTAACTGGGTAGAAAAGCTTTGCCAGGATATAAAAGGACATAACAGGCTGGGCATAATGTATTCTATTGACGGGCACAGGCAGTTGCAGGAATCGGTGCTGGACCATTTCGAGGGATACAGGAAATCATCACCTGTAAGGATCGGCAATAACGCATACAGTCAATTGCAACTCGATATCTACGGAGAACTGATGGATTCTGTGTACCTGTATAATAAGTATGGCGAACGGATCTCCTATGATTTCTGGAAAGACCTGGAGAAGCAGATCAACTGGCTGGCTGAAAACTGGAACCAGCCTGATGAAGGCATTTGGGAGGTAAGAGGCGGCAAACATAATTTTTTATACTCCAGGCTCCTTTGCTGGGTAGCGTTTGACAGGGCTATAAAAATAGCGGAGTCTCGTTCGTTTCCCTACAATGCAAACTGGCGGGCTGTGCGTGATGAAATTTTTAATACCATATTTACAGACTGCTGGGACAAGGATAAAAAGGCATTTATGCAGTATCCCGGTGCACCAACCGTTGATGCGTCTGCACTTTTGATGCCGCTGGTACGGTTTATAAGCGCCAAAGACCCCCGGTGGCTTTCGACGCTTGACCGGATAGAAAAGGAGCTCGTATCAGATTCGCTGGTTTACCGCTACCGGCCCGACGTTGCGGCGCCCGATGGATTTGTGAGCCACGAAGGAACGTTTTCCATGTGTACCTTCTGGTATGTGGAATGCCTCTCCCGCGCAGGCCAGCTTGAAAAAGCACGGTTCTATTTTGAAAAAATGCTGGGTTATGCCAATCACCTGGGACTGTATTCCGAACAACTGGGTTTCAGGGGCGAACACCTGGGCAACTTCCCGCAAGCCTTTACCCACCTTGGACTGATCAGCGCTGCATACAACCTCGACAAACAACTGAATGATAGCAGAAATAAGAATGTAAATCATTTCATATGAAAGCAATTTCAATAGTGCCACACGAGGCGAAGGTAATGTTGACAGAAGTATCAGAACCCCGGCTGAACTCAGCTCACGACATTAAATTAAAAGTACTGCAGGTTGGAATATGCGGCACGGACCGGGAAGAGATATCGGGCGGTCGTGCCGATGCGCCAGCAGGCAAACATTCGCTCATCATCGGCCACGAAATGTTCGGCGTGGTGGTTGAAACGGGAAATAAAGTACAGGAAGTAAAACGAGGCGATTATGGATTATTTACCGTACGGCGTGGCTGTAATGAATGTGCTGCCTGCCTGAATAACCGCAGCGATATGTGCTTTACCGGTAAATATAAAGAGAGAGGTATTAAAGGAGAAGATGGATTTCAGACGGAATATGTGGTTGACCATGAACGGTACTTTATAAAAGTGCCGGAATCCTGTAAAACGATAGGCGTACTAACGGAACCTATGTCCGTAGCAGCAAAGGCCATAGACGAAGCATTGATCATTCAGCTGGCAAGGCAGGGGAACATCCTTGACGATACAGATTGGCTGAAGGGAAGAAGAGCGCTTGTGGCCGGCCTCGGGCCTATTGGATTGATGACCGTATTCGCGCTCCGGATCATGGGCGCCAAAGTGACGGGGCTTGATATTGTGGATGAGTCTTCATTACGTGTTCAAATACTTAAGAACCTGTCGGGCAGGTATATCGATGGCCGCAATATACAAACGATCGATATAGACGATGAATTCGGAGAATTTGATTTCGTGTTTGAAGCTACCGGAATTGCCAGGTTGCAGATCCAGCTGATCGACACATTGGCAAATAACGGAATTTATGTGGCAACCGGTATTCCGGCAGGCCATCGGCCCATGCAGATAATGGCAGGTGATCTCATGCAACAGCTCGTGTTAAAAAACCAGGTATTGCTGGGAAGCGTAAATGCGAGCAAAGAACATTATAAAATAGCCGTAAGTTATTTACAACAAAGCCAGGAATACTGGCCAGGCCTTATAGAAAAAGTCATTACAAACAAATTTCAATATGCCGAATTTCAGAAGGCTTTATTTTCCCATGAGGAAAACGAAATAAAGACGGTAGTAAACTGGGTGTAAGAGATCTTTTTTTCAGGAAAGTATTATTAACCTTAAATGTTGATTTTATGGCAAATTATCATCAGTATCAAAGTTGTATAGACGCATGCCTGCGATGTGCAGCTATTTGTAACCATTGTGCTTCTTCCTGTACACAGGAAAAGGATGTAAAAATGATGGCCCGTTGTATTCAGCTCGACATGGAATGTGCAGCAATTTGCTATGCTTCGGCACAGCTCATGAGCCTGGGAAGTGAAAGGGCTGTTGAGCTATGCCGTATTTGTGCGGAAATTTGTGAAGCCTGTGCTTCCGAATGTAAAAAGCACCAAAACGAGCATTGCCAGGAATGCGCCCGTATTTGTACACAATGCGCTGAGGAATGCCGGCACATGGCCTCCGTTGCTGCATAAATTTGAAAATGGTTGATCCCGGGCTGAAAATGCCCGGGATTACCTTAATTATATGATGTTCGTACCAAACTTAATACAGGCGTTTTGGCGTGATTGATGA
>CBIHPC010000076.1:0-23318 GCA_966211305.1 uncultured Niastella sp. | reverse complement strand
GTGGAAAAGAAACAAAATTCGCCCAGGGCCTGTACGGCTACACTACTTACGACGCCGTTCAATTCTTCGATACCATTCAACTGGGTGTTGAACGTAAATCACCCAACGGGCAACCGGTAATTCCCCTTATGCGGTATCGCCTGTACCAGTATGTAATTGCGATCAATCATCATAAAGACGAACTGTTCATTTGCGAAAATACCATGCCGGGCGTTGAAAGCGAGCTGGCAGTGGTGGAATCGCTCATTCGCAGTAAAGATGTGCCCGTGTATCCTTTCAAAACCAAGGGGCCCGAGGCTTCGAACATGACCGACACCGATTATACCGATATGGTGAAGAAAGGCATTCAGAGCTGTATGCGGGGCGATGTGTTCCAGATAGTGCTGAGCCGGTGTTTTGAACAGGGGTTTACCGGTGATGAATTTGCGGTATATCGCGCATTGCGAAGCATCAACCCATCGCCTTACCTGTTCTTCTTTGATTATGGCGATTATAAACTGATGGGTTCTTCGCCCGAAGCCCAGCTTATTATGCAGAACGGCAAAGCGGTGGTTCACCCTATAGCGGGCACGTTCAAACGAACCGGTGATGATGAGACCGACCAGCGCGAAGCAGAACGCCTGTTGCACGATGCCAAGGAAAATGCCGAGCATGTAATGCTGGTAGATCTGGCGCGTAACGACCTCAGCCGCCTGTGCGATGAAGTAAAAGTAGAGCACTATCGCGAAGTACAATATTATTCGCATGTAATACACCTGGTAAGTGAAGTAAGCGGCAAAGTGCGTACGGGCAGCAACCCGTTTGCATTGCTCGCTAAAACCTTTCCCGCCGGTACGTTGAGTGGTGCGCCCAAGTTCAAAGCCATGGAGCTCATCGATGCTTTTGAGCCAACATCCAGAAGTTATTATGGTGGCGCCATCGGGTTTATGGGTTTCGACGGCCAGTGCAATCATGCCATCATGATCCGCACTTTTATGAGCCGCCACAACAAACTCATATACCAGGCCGGCGCCGGTGTGGTGGCCGCCAGCAAACCCGAAAGCGAATTACAGGAAGTAAACAACAAACTGGGCGCGTTGAAAAAAGCCATCGTGTTTGCCCAGGAAATATTTTAAACGGTACCCGGCTGAAGTACGGCTGGCGTCGTTCCTTTCCGCCAGCTGGCGGATCCGTTCAGCACCATAACATACTTGAACATGAAGATCCTTGTTTTCGATAATTACGACTCTTTTACCTACAACCTGGTACACCTGGTTGAGAAGATATTGCATCAGAAAGTAGAAGTTCACCGCAACGACCAGATCCCGCTTGAAAAAGTAAAGGATTACGATAAGATCATTTTATCGCCCGGCCCCGGTATTCCTGAAGAAGCCGGACTATTGCTGCCGCTGATAAAAGAATATGCGGCCAGCAAATCAATACTTGGTGTTTGTCTGGGCCATCAGGCCATTGGGCAGGCATTTGGCGGAAAGCTGGTTAACCTCAGTACAGTGTATCATGGCGTGGCTACGCCGATACAGCTTATAAATCGTGAAACGGCAAACAGCAAACGTGAAACAGCAAAGCCAACCGGCAATCGGCAAGCGGCCGTTGCGGATGCGAAAACCCTCTCACCACTCACCGCTCACCACTCGCTTTTTGAAGGCTTACCCAACGAATTTGAAGTAGGCCGGTATCATAGCTGGGTGGTAAGTGAAGAAGGATTTCCTGAAGAACTGGAGATCACTGCCCGCGATGCAAATAATTTCATCATGGCATTGCAGCATAAGCAGTATGATGTACAGGGCGTGCAGTTTCACCCCGAAAGTGTGTTGACGCCAAAGGGAGAAGATATTTTACGCAACTGGCTGAAAGCATAATTAGCTAATGTGGTAATTCGATAATGGAAAACAGACTATAAAAAATGGTTCATCATTCATAAGCATATGAAAAAAATATTACAATACCTTTTCGAACATAAAACCCTGAGCCGCGAACAGGCAAAGGAAGTTTTAATGAATATTGGCAAAGGTGTATATAACGAACATGAAGTAACGGCCTTTATGACCGTTTACCTCATGCGCAGTGTAACCATTGAAGAACTGCAGGGATTTCAGGAAGCCCTGCTGGAGTTGTGCGTAAAGGTCGACCTGAACGGTTTCCCTGTTATCGATATAGTGGGTACCGGTGGTGATGGAAAAAATACCTTTAATATTTCCACCCTCAGTTGCTTTATAGTGGCCGGTACCGGCCAAAAAGTGGCCAAGCATGGAAACTATGGAGCTTCATCTATCAGTGGCGCTTCCAACGTAATGGAGCAGCTGGGATACAAATTCAAGAATGACCCCGGCAGGCTGAAAAAAGAAGTGGATGAAGCCAATATCTGTTTCTTACATGCGCCTCTGTTTCACCCCGCATTAAAAACTGTTGGGCCTATCAGGAAGAACCTCGGCATGCGCACGTTCTTCAACATGCTTGGTCCTATGGTGAACCCGGCCTTCCCGCCGTTTCAATTGATAGGGGTATATAACCTGGAAATGGCGCGTATTTACAATTACCTGTTACAATTATCAGATAAGGCATTCACTATTATTCATAGCCTCGACGGGTACGATGAAATATCGCTTACCAACGATACCAAGGTGATCACGAATAACGGCGAAAAAATAATGACGCCCGAGCAACTCGGAAAAAGAATGGTGAACCCCACTGATATCTATGGCGGCAATACGGTGGAAGAAGCGGCTAAGATCTTCACCAAAATATTGAAGGGTGAAGGCACCTGGGCGCAGAATGCGGTTGTACTGGCCAACGCGGCCATGGCCCTGCATTGCACCGGCAATTACAAAACCTATGACGATGCCTATGCGAAGGCGGTAGAGAGTTTGGAGAGTGGAAAGGCAAATGAGGCATTGAAGAAGTTGGTTGAGTTGCAGTAAAGTTAACTGGTTGACTGGTTGACGAGTTAACAAGTGGTTGAAAAGTTGATAAAGGTGATAAGGGGAAATGCAGGAGGTTGATCAGGAAGTTGCGGGTAGAACTTTCACGTTAACCGTTTCACGTTTTCACGATTGCCGATATACTTAACAAATGATCATATCAGGAATGAACACCTTAGATAAAATAATAGCGCACAAAAGAACCGAAGTAGCCGAACGCAAAAAACAAACCCCGGTAAACGAACTGGAGCAACAGGCTTTTTTCAACCGGCCGGTATTATCATTGGCGCAGTTCCTGCTCGATGATACAAAAACGGGGATAATAGCCGAGTTCAAACGTAAATCGCCCAGCAAAGGCATCATCAATGGTGCGGCCGATGTAGTAGAGGTAACTTCAGCCTATGCCCGCTTTGGGGCCTCGGGTTTATCGGTGCTCACCGATGAACAGTTTTTTGGCGGAAGCACAGCCGATCTCATCAGGGCCAGGGTGAACCAGGTGCCTATTCTTCGTAAGGATTTTATGATAGATGAATACCAGATCGTGGAAGCCCGGGCCATGGGCGCCGATGTGATATTGCTCATCGCGGCCTGTTTAACCCCGGCCGAAGTAAAAAGGCTGGCGGCCTTTGCCGCCTCTTTACAACTGGAAGTGTTGCTCGAACTGCATGCCGAAGAAGAGTTGGAACATATTTGCGACGAAACGAAGCTGGTAGGTATCAACAACCGGAACCTGAAAACATTTGAAGTAGATATTGACCGCAGCCTGCGAATGGCGGAACGGATCCCCGCTGATAAAATAAAAATAGCGGAAAGCGGTATCAGCTCCGTTGCCAATATCAGGCTTTTTAAGGAACATAAATTTAGTGGGTTCTTAATTGGAGAAAATTTTATGAAAGAAGCTCAACCTGGCGAGGCATTTCATAAATTCATAACGCAACTGGAATCAAAGTAAAATAGCGATTGCATGGCCATAACCCTAACACTTAAAATCTGACAACGCTATGCGAGTAAAAGTTTGCGGTATGACACTTCCTGAACAGGTGGAGCAACTTGGCCCAATGGGCGTTACCTTTGCGGGATTTATTTTTTATCCTAAAAGTCCGCGTTACGTTTTCAAAGGCCTCACCACCAGTCAGATCAGGAAAGAGAATAGTATCAACAAGGTGGGCGTTTTTGTAAATGCCTCTATTGAAGAAGTGCTGCATATGGTTGATGAATGCCGCCTGCACATGGTTCAGTTACATGGGGATGAAACCCCCAAGTATTGTGAGAAGATCGCGGATTATGTTTCGGTGGTAAAGGCCTTCCGCATTAGTGAAAACGATAATATTGAATGGATGGTAAAGCCTTATATGGATATGTGCGATATGTTTATGTTCGATACCATGGGCGCGGGTTATGGTGGAACTGGGAAAAAGTTCAACTGGAATATGCTGAAAGATGCAGCCATTGGCAAACCCTTTTTCCTGAGCGGCGGCATAGAGCCGGGTGATGAGGATGAACTGAACGAATTTGCCAAATTACCCATAGGTAAAGCCCTGTTCTCGGTAGATATCAATAGTAAGTTCGAGGTTAGTCCGGGTATAAAGGATATGGCTAAAATAAAAGAGTTTGTAACGCAATTGAACAGCCGGTATTGATCCACATATGATACAAATACGTACAGCGCAGGAACGGGACCTGCCAGCCATTCTCGAAATTTACAACGACGCAATCATCAACACTACGGCGGTGTATGATTACGAACCGCATACCCTCGAAATGCGTAAACAATGGTTCCGGATAAAAGAAGCGCAGGGCTACCCGGTGTTTGTGGCTGAAGAAAATGGCAGGGTGGTGGGCTTTAGCTCCATAGGTCCGTGGCGTACCTGGGCAGCGTATAAATATTCCGTGGAGAACTCGATCTATGTAGCAGCGGATCAACGCGGAAAAGGTATTGGTAAGAAATTACTGGAGCCGTTGATTGATGCTGCTAAACAGTTAGACCTCCATGCCATTATCGCCGGTATAGATGCAACCAATGAAGTAAGCATTAAACTGCACCGCAGTTTTGGTTTTACCGAAGCCGGACAGTTTAAACAGGTAGGTTACAAATTTGGCCGCTGGCTCGATCTTACGTTTATGCAGTTGTTGCTGAAAACGCCTGAGCAACCGGTAGACGGATAACAAATGTGTGTCACACTTTCGAACTGTGGCACGCCTAAGAAGACAATTAAACCTCATACTATGATAAAATTGGGCATCATGGGTGATTTTGTTGCTTCGAATGATACGCATATTGCCACCAACGAAGCATTTGATCACGCTGCCGGAAAGTTTGGTAAACCATTTCAGTACGAATGGGTAGATACTGACAGGATAGAACCTGAATTTGAGACCATCATTCGTTCGTACCACGGATTGCTGATAGCGCCGGGCAGTCCGTACAAAAGCATGTCGGGTGTGCTGAAGATAATAGAATACGCACGTACTCATAAAATACCTACGTTGGGTACCTGCGGTGGGTTTCAGCACATGATCATCGAATTTGCACGGAATGTACTCGGCATTACAGATGCGGAGCATGCGGAAACAAATCCTTACGCATCAAAGCTGATCATAAATCCGTTAAGCTGTTCATTGAAAGGGCAGCGGCTACAGATAAGAATAACAGACAGGGATTCGATGATCTATAATATTATGAAGACCCATGTCATGACCGAAAATTATTATTGCAATTTCGGTCTTAACCCTGAATATCAGCGGCAGATACATGAAGCAGGTTTTTTGATAACAGGGAGCGATTTGAATGGTGAGGTAAGAGTACTTGAGTTGAACGAACAGTTCTACCTTGCCACGCTTTTTGTTCCGCAGGTGAATTCAGGGTATGAAAAACCGCATCCTATATTACTGGCCTTACTTGACGCCATGGAACACCACAGCAACAAAAAGGTTGCACAGGGCGTAAGCAATTAAAAGTTTTAAAAATGACGACGACAACAATATATCAGCAACCCAATGCACAGGGATATTATGGAAAATTCGGTGGTGCATTCATTCCCGAAATGCTGCACCGCAATGTGGAGGAACTGAGATCGAAATACCTCGACATTATCTACGATGCTGCCTTTCAGAAAGAATTCAGATCGCTGCTACACGATTATGCAGGCCGGCCTACGCCCCTGTATTTCGCACAGCGGTTGAGCAAACAATATGGCACCAATATTTACCTGAAGCGGGAAGACCTTTGCCATACCGGCGCACATAAAGTGAACAACACCATCGGGCAGATATTGCTGGCTGAACGGTTGGGCAAAAAGCGGATCATTGCCGAAACCGGGGCCGGGCAACATGGCGTAGCTACCGCTACCGTATGTGCGCTGAAAGGAGTGGAGTGTATTGTATATATGGGCGAAAAGGACATAGAGCGCCAGGCGCCCAATGTGGCCCGCATGAAAATGCTGGGCGCTACGGTGATCCCCGCTACCAGCGGCAGCAAAACGCTGAAAGACGCTACCAACGAAGCTATTCGCGACTGGATCAATAACCCCGTAGATACGCATTATATCATCGGCAGTGTGGTAGGGCCCCACCCGTATCCCGACATGGTAGCGCGTTTTCAAAGCGTGATCAGTGAAGAGATAAGGTGGCAGTTAAAGGAGAAAACCGGCAGCGAATTACCTACGCATGTACTGGCCTGTGTTGGCGGCGGCAGTAATGCAGCCGGCGCTTTCTATCATTTCCTCGAAGAACCAACAGTTCAACTGGTGGCCATAGAAGCGGCTGGCAATGGCGTGCATAGCGGCCTCAGTGCAGCCACCACCCAATTGGGCAAACCCGGCGTATTACACGGCAGCAAAAGCCTGGTAATGCAAACGGAAGACGGTCAGGTAGTAGAACCGCATAGTATCTCTGCCGGTCTCGATTACCCCGGCATCGGTCCCCTGCATGCGCATTTGTTCGATAGCCGGCGCGGCACCTTCCTGAGCGCTACAGATGAACAGGCGCTGGAAGCCGCGTTTAACCTGGCCAAAAAGGAAGGAATTATTCCGGCGCTGGAAAGCTCACACGCATTGGCGAGCCTTGAATTCCTTAAACCGGAATCGCCCAAACCATCGGAAGCGCCTGTACCGGCAAATGCCAAATTCACCAAAGATTCAATAGTGGTGGTTTGCTTAAGCGGAAGAGGCGATAAGGATATGGCCACGTATATGAAAGCGATGAACATAAAATAAATACAGTTCCAGGTTGCAATTCCCAGGGTACAAATTATAAAACCCTGAAACCTGTAACCTGTAACCTGAAACAGGTAATTATGAATCGTATAAATGAACTTTTTAAGCGGAAAAAAAACGGTATTCTCAACGTGTATTGCACCGCCGGCTATCCGCAGCTGAACAGCACCGTACCGGTAATGAAGGCATTGCAGGAGGGCGGTGTTGATATGATCGAACTGGGAATGCCTTATAGCGATCCGCTGGCCGATGGCCCTGTAATACAGGCTAGCAGCTCGAAGGCGCTGGCCAACGGAATGACCATTGCCACATTATTTGAACAGCTAAGGGACTTCCGTAAACAGGTATATGTGCCTGTTATTTTAATGGGATACATGAACCCGGTTTTGCAATACGGGTTTGAAAAGTTTTGCCAGCATGCGGCTGATGCCCCGGTTGACGGACTGATCCTTCCCGACCTTCCCGAATATGAATTTGAAACGGAGTACGGTCCCATTATGCAGCGTTATGGGTTGGATTTCATTTTCCTCGTAACGCCCGAAACGTCGGAAGAACGTATTCGCAGGCTCGATAGCCTGAGCACCGGTTTCCTGTATGCCGTATCATCTTCCTCAACCACGGGGAAAGACAAGGATATGAATGCGGTTGATAATTATTTACAGCGCCTGCAAAAGATGCAGTTGAAGAATCCCGTGCTGGTGGGTTTTGGTATAAAAGATAAATCAACTTTTCAGCAGGCCTGTAGCCATGCCAACGGGGCAATTATCGGAACGGCGTTCATAAAAGCGCTGGAGAATACGCCCGATGTGGAAGGCACAACCAAAAAGTTTATAACTGATATTAAAAGCTGAGATAAATAACAAATGGACCTGGTAATAATAAAGTACAATGCAGGAAATATTCAGTCGGTACTGTATGCGCTGGAACGTATCGGGGTGAATGCATTGGTTACTGATGACTACGAAAAAATAAAAAGCGCGGGTAAGGTGATCTTCCCGGGTGTGGGCGAGGCCAGCAGCGCCATGCGGTACCTGAAGGAGCACAAACTCGATACGCTGATAAAAGACCTGCAGCAACCGGTACTGGGCATTTGCCTCGGTATGCAGCTGATGTGCGCTTACAGCGAAGAGAATGATACTACCTGCTTAGGTATCTTCGACGAGCATGTAAAACAGTTCACCCCGCCGCCTGGTGAAAATGGCATGGGAATAAAAGTGCCACAGATTGGCTGGAACAATATCTTCAACCTGAAAACAGACCTGTTCAAAGAACTGCCCGCGAACAGCTACTGCTATTTTGTGCACGGTTATTATGCTGCGCTGGGCGAGCATACTATTGCTACGGCCGATTATATACAGCCCTATAGCGCTGCCCTGCACAAGGGTAATTATTATGGCGTGCAGTTTCACCCCGAGAAAAGCGCCAAAGCGGGTGAACAGATCCTGAAAAACTTTTTGAGCCTGTAACATGTCGATACAACCTGTTCCTTTAAACGAAGTATGGGCCATGCGCCGGGAGGTAATGTACCCGCATGAAACCATTGAGTTTGTTAAGCTGGAAGATGATGAAACCGGAATGCATTTGGGATTGTACGATTTGGGAGAACTGGTTTCGGTTATATCTGTTTTTGAAAAAGATGGCGCTGTACAGTTCAGGAAATTTGCCACCAGGGCAAACTGGCAGGGCAGGGGATATGGAACTACCCTGTTGCAGTATGTAATGAACTGGGCGCAGCGAAATGGTAAGAAAAGCATCTGGTGCAATGCCCGGTTTACCGCCACGGCCATCTATAAAAAATTCGGTATGCAGGCCGTGGGAATGCCCTGGCAGAAATACGGCCTGGATTTTATAAAAATGGAAAAGCAATTATTACAGCAAAAGCATATGCAGATCATTCCGGCTATAGACATTATTGATGGAAAATGCGTTCGGTTAACGCAGGGTGATTATGAACAAAAGAAGGTTTATAACGAACATCCGCTTGAAGTAGCCAAACAGTTTGAGGGCGCCGGTTTGCAGCGCCTGCACCTGGTTGACCTCGACGGCGCCAAAGCAGGCGCGGTAAAGAACTGGAAAGTACTGGAGGCCATTGCCGGTAAAACTTCGCTGGTTATTGATTTTGGCGGCGGCATAAAAACCGAAAAGGATGTAAACATCGTATTTGAATCAGGAGCAGCGTTGGCTACTATTGGAAGCCTGGCGGTAAAAAATGAATTTGAGTTTGTAAAATGGTTACTGCAATACGGCGCTGAGAAGTTCCTGCTGGGCGCTGATGTAAAAGATGAAAAGATAACGGTAGGCGGCTGGCTCGAAACCACCGATATTTCCATCTATGACTTCCTGCAAAAATATGTCGATCATGGTGTGCAACAGGTATTCTGTACCGATGTAAGTAAAGATGGTTTGCTGGCCGGTCCGTCGGTTGAGCTATATAAAAAGATCATTGAACGTTTTCCTTCTTTACATTTCATTGCCAGCGGCGGCGTTAGTGCTATGGCCGACCTGGAGAGCCTGGCGGAGATCGGTTGCGCCGGTGCGATAGTTGGGAAGGCTATTTATGAGAACAGGATCACGTTGGAGGATCTGAAGGGAGTTGGAAAAAGTTGACAAGTTAACGGGTTGACGAGTTGACAGGAGTTGAAAAGTTGATATAGTTTATAGAGGTGATAAAGTTGATAAAGGGAAAATAGTTCTCAGTTTTAAGTTCTCGGTTTTTTGTTTCGGGTTGCCGCGCGCGAAGCTGTATTTGCTTGTGGCTGTTTTGCCTTTCGCTTTCGGCTTCAGGCCTTCGGCTTTGAGCTGTATTTTGAATTCGATAATATAAAATAACCACTGAGGTTTCAGTAAAATAGTAAAGTAATGTTATGTAAACGAATCATCCCCTGTTTAGATATAAAAGACGGCCGTACGGTGAAGGGGACCAATTTTGTAAATCTTCGCGATGCCGGTGATCCGGTGGAACTGGGTGCATTGTATGCACAACAGGGCGCCGATGAACTGGTATTTTTAGATATCACCGCCACGGTTGAAAAACGAAAGACCCTGCGCGAACTGGTGAACCGTATTGCACACCACATCAATATACCGTTCACCGTTGGCGGCGGCATCAGCAGTGTTGACGATGTAAGTGCATTGTTGCAGAACGGCGCCGATAAAATATCGGTCAATACCGCGGCCTTTAAAAATCCGCAACTGATCCATGACCTGGCCCGGGAGTTCGGCAGTCAGTGCGTGGTGCTGGCCATCGATACACGGCAGGAAGAAGATGGGGAATGGTATGTATACCTGAACGGCGGCCGTACAAAGACCGATGCCCGGTGTTTCGATTGGGCGAAACAGGCAGTTGAGCTGGGCGCCGGTGAGATCTTGCTTACCTCCATGAACCACGATGGTACCAAGGCGGGGTTTGCGTTAGATATAACACGAAAGCTGGCCACTCAGTTACCTGTACCGGTAATTGCCTCCGGCGGCGGCGGCGCTATGGAGCATTTTGTTGATGTATTTGAACAGGCGCAGGCCGATGCGGCCCTGGCAGCCAGCATATTTCACTTTAAAGAAATAGCTATTCCGGAATTAAAGGGATATTTGCGGGGGAAGAATATAGAAGTAAGGCCGGTTTAGTTGACAAGTTAACATGTTGACAGGTTGACAGGGAGTTGAAAAGTTGATAGCGTTAATAAAGTTGATAAAGGCAGGCAGAACAAACGACAATAGTATTATAACGCCTGCAAAAAAATATTTAATAATGAGGTCAATTCACATTGACCATTCACCATTCATCATGAAAGTTGATTTCAAAAAATACTCCGACGGCCTGGTGCCGGCCATTATTCAGGACTTCAATACCCATAAAGTACTGATGATGGGTTTTATGAACGAAGAGGCGCTGCATAAAACCATGTCGGAAGGCAAGGTTACCTTTTTCAGCCGCAGTAAACAAAGGCTGTGGACAAAAGGGGAAGAAAGCGGCAACCACCTGCTGGTAAAGGAAATTTTATCTGACTGCGACAATGATACCCTGCTCGTAAAAGCCCAGCCCCTGGGGCCCACCTGCCATACCGGGGCCGATACCTGCTGGAGCGAACGCAACCATAGCGACGACTTTTTGTATTACTTGCAGGATATCATTGAGTTACGTAAAAAGAGCGAGGATGAGAAGTCATATGTGCGCCAGCTTTTTAACAAAGGCCTTAACAAAATTGCCCAAAAAGTGGGCGAAGAGGCCGTAGAACTGGTAATTGAGGCCAAGGACAACAATGAAGAACTGTTCCTGAACGAGGCCGCCGATCTGCTTTTCCATTATTTAGTATTACTTAACGTAAAAGGTTATAATTTGCAACAGGTGGTAAGTATTTTACAAAACCGACATTCCAATAAAAAGTAACATGAAGAAGCTGATAGCAGGACTTTTTTTATTACCTGTTGCGGTGATGGCGCAGCAAAAGCAAAAAGGATTTGTTATTACGGGTAACGTAACCGGCCTGGCCGAAAACAGCCGGGTAACACTGGTTGACCTGAACAAACCTACCGATACCCTGGCGCGGGCCGTGGTGACCAAGGGAACCTTTGTATTGAAGGGAGTGGTGGCCGAACCTAACCTGCACCAGGTGAACTTTGATGTTGCCAGTAAGAAATCGGTATTGTTTATGGGCAATGAAAACATAACCATAAAGGGCAATATCGACAACGTGCAGCAGTTTGAGATAAAAGGTTCTGCAGTGAACAACGACTTCAGCGATTTTCAGCGGATCTTCAATCCCCTGTTCCAAACACTTACTTCGCTGAACCAGAAGATGTATTCACAGCCGAACAGGCAGCCTGGCGATTCAATGATGGCTGTTTATAAACAGGCATATGACGCTACCGTAAATGCGATTGAAAAATTCGTGACCGATAAAAAGAATTCACCTGTTACGCCATTTATGCTGGTGGTTACCCGCGAACTGGAGCAGGACCCCGTTAAACTGGAGGCCAGGTTCAACCAGTTAACCCCTGCCAGTCAAAAGGGCTTTTATGGCCAGATCTTACAACAGGGCATAGCCGACAGTAAAGTAGGCGCCATTGGCAGCGAGGCTATTGAATTTTCACAAAACGATACCACCGGTAAACCGGTATCGCTCACCTCGTTCAGGGGGAAATATGTGCTCATCGATTTCTGGGCGAGCTGGTGCAAACCCTGCCGCATGGAGAACCCCAACGTAGTTACCGCTTTCAACAAGTTTAAAAGCAAAAATTTCACCGTTCTCGGCGTATCGCTTGATAAGGTTCGGGAGAGCTGGATCCAGGCTATAAAGGACGATAATCTCGCGTGGACGCAGGTGAGCGATCTGCAGCACTGGAACAATGCCGTTGCCCGCAAGTACAAGATCGAAAGCATTCCGCAGAACTACCTCATCGATCCCAATGGAAAAATAGTAGGCAAGAACCTCCGCGGCCAGGACCTGGAAGCGAAATTGTGCGAGTTGCTGGGCTGTAATTAGTACCGCCGGCCCCTTGCGGGAGTGAAGACAAACAAACCATATTATAAAAAAGCCGTCTGGATTTCAGGCGGCTTTTTTCGTGAATCGGCAATTGTGAAACAGCAATTGTGAAACCTGAATCAGCAATTCGGAATTCGGAATTGGCGATCGGCAAACATCGATCGAACATTCGCATTTTCGAGCCCCATTATCACATTAGCAAATTATCATATTATCACATTAGTTTATGTCTTTCCCCTCCTGCAACGTCTTTATCATTCTTTCCAGGTTCAGCTTATTTCCGTTATCCGGCGCTTTGGGCAGGGCTTTCCGGGCAAAATCGAGGGCTTTTTTATATTCGCCAATGGCTGAATAACCGCGCGCCATACCCACCTGCGTGGTGAACTCGTTCGGGTGTTTATCGTAGTTTACCTTGAACACATCGAATGCTTCCTTTTGTTTCTTTTGCTGCAGTAACTGCCGGGCATACGCGTGAATTTCACCAACAGAACCTAATGGCAGGGCTTCCTTCATCAGGGCGTCTGCTTCTGCTTCCCTGTTGAATTTTCTTAAATAGCTGGCCCTGGTAGAGAGCGTGATAAAGTTTTTTTGTCCAATGAAGGGGGAGTTCATGGCATCATCGGCCCACTTCATGCCTTCTTCCAGGTTTACGTTGTTCTGTAAACAGAACTGTGCGGCCTGGTTAAAGCTTTGCCAGCCGGGATTGAAAGCTTTTTCACTGCGCAACTCGCGCCGGAACGATTCCAGTTGCAGGTTGTTGTAATCGGTCTCTACCTTAAAGGGGATCATGAGTTTTTCCCATGACAGGGCAATGGTTGCGCCGGTAGCGGTTTCATCGGTAAATGCATACGTTAACCATTCAACGCTTTTATCGAGCGGTTTGGGTTTTACTTTAACCCGCAAGGCGTCTTCTTTGGGGTCGTAGTAGAAACTGCCCCATGAAGTGGAGTTCTTTGAAAAGATGACCGTGCATTCCTGGGGATCGTAAGCAATAAAGAAACCATATTTACCGGCAGGCAGCTCCTGTCCTTCAATGTTAACCGGGGTTGAGAATTCAATAACCGTGTTTTCATTGGCGCCGGCGCGCCAGGGTGCGGCCTTGCTGGTACCAAAACCCGGGTCGGTAAAACCTTTTTGTACCAGGTCGCCCCAGATCTTTCCTTCACGGCCTTTTACGCCCGGCCGGTCGTAATGAATGGTAACATCGGTGATGCCGATGCGTTCGCCAACAACAGCTTTTTTATTACCGCCAATAGGAGGTGTTGTTAACTGTGAGTAAGAAACGATGTAACATGCCATTGATAAACAGGCAATCAGTATCTTTTTCATGTCAGTCAGTGTTTTGAATTATAATCTACGTAGTATTTCAAAGCAGCTGCATGAATATTACACCTGCTGCGTAAAGGCTGGTTAGGTGGTTAAAGAGGGTGGTTGCCGGTTTATGGTTGCCAGTTGCCAGTTTCCAGATGTCAGTTGCGGGCACTCAAAAATATTGTAAACTGAGTACAGGCGGGTGATCTGTATGAAGGGCCTTGTAACCGGTTACCGGCTTCCTGGCGCCGGTTTCTGCAAATTGAGATCTCTATAAAAACAAACCCGTTGCCTGTAGCGGAATTACTGGCAACGGGTAACTTATAAAAGATATCTGGTTACTATTAATTTTTTCTGCCGAAGAGCCTTCTGAAGAAACCTTTCCTTTTCTTTTCGTCTGCAGGCAGCGTTGAATCTTTGGGGATCTGGTTTTTGGTACTGGTTGCTTCCTGCAATACCTTTTGTTCTTCCATTGCCTGTTTCGATTCGGTGGGAATGTTTTGCGTATCGGGTTTACCGAGGTATGCGTCAACACCGCCGTTGCCCATATCTTCTCCTTCTGCGCCGGGTGGCGGCGTATTTTCCGATGGATAATAATCGAAGTACTGGTTGCGCATACTTTCAGGGGCTACGAATTTAGCCTGTTTGTCAAGTCCCAGCGTTTTATCGGCAAAGGCTTTGGCATAGAAGGCTTCCCAAATGGGACGGGCGGCAGCGCCACCATAACCGAGGCCGCCTTCGAGGCGAATAAACCGATCGTCGCAACCTATCCACACACCGGCCATCAACTGGGGCGTAAAACCAAAGAACCACGCATCGGAGTTATCGTTGGTAGTACCTGTTTTGCCACCCATTTCAGCAATACCGAGGCGGCCCCGTAAGCCGGCTGCCGTTCCATAATCCACAGCGCCCTGCATCATGCGGGCCATGGTATAGGCTGTAGCCTGGCTGATCACTTCTTTACGCTCGGTATCGAAACGGGCCAGCACATTACCGTTCTTATCTTCAATACGGGTTATATAAACCGGTTTTATGCTAAAGCCGCCTGTCGGGAACATGCTGTAACCCCACATCATTTCATATAGCGACAGTTCGCAGGAACCTAAGGCGATGGAAGGGTAAGATGGCACCCTGGTTGGAATATTGATCTGGTGCAGAAATTCTGCAAACCGCTCGGGTGTGGTTTGTTTAATAATATATGCGGCCACTTCATTTATTGAGTACGCCAGCCCGGTAGCCATACTGCGCGTACCGCTTACTTTAGGGTTAGGCTTTGCGGGCACATACCCTTTGTATTTGGGAAAGTATTGCTGCACCGCCTCGCACTGGGTTTCAGGCGTCATGCCATATTCTTCTATAGCCAGCGAATACAGGAATGGTTTTATTGATGAACCTACCTGCCGTTTCGTTTTCAGGTTAACGTGGTCGTATTTGTAGTTCTTGAAATCTATACCGCCCACCCAGGCCTTTACCTGTCCGCTCATTGGGTCGGTGACCATAAAAGCGGTTTGCAGCATCTCACGATGGTATTTGATAGAATCGAGCGGCGTCATAACGGTGTCTTTCTCGCGTTTGCTGTTCCAGGCAAACACTTTCATGCGCACTTTCTGTTTGAACGATTTTTTGATATCTGCATCGCTAAAACCTTCGGCTTTCAGGTTGCGCCAGCGATCACTGTTACGCATATTGCTTTCCAGCACATTTTCATGGCCTTTCCAAACCATGTCGTTTCGCAGGCTTTTCTGGCTGGCCAGCGCGCGTTGTAATACCGGCAGGTGTTTGGCAACCGCTTCTTCCGCATACAACTGCATACGGGGATTGATAGTGGTGTATACATGCAGGCCATCTTCGTAGATGTCGTAATTGTCGCCATCCTGTTTTTTATGCTCGCTGCACCATTTCTTCAGGTCATCACGGATCACATCGAGGAAGTAAGGCGCAATACCGTTGTTCTCGTTGAGCTTTTTATAGTTGAGGCGAATAGGCTGTTTTTTCAGATTGGTTCCATCGCCTTCGGAGAGATATTTATTGCGCGTCATTTGGTCGAGAACGGTGTTCCGGCGTTCAAATGAGGCTTTGTAGTTGGTGCGGGGGTTATACGTTCCGGTGGCTTTCAACATGCCAATAAGCACTGCGGCCTCTTCCACATTCAGGCGATCGGGCTCCTTTGAAAAGAAGGTGCGTGACGCATTACGAATGCCATATACGTTATCGCTGAAAGAAACGGTATTGAGATAAAGGGCCAGGATTTCCTGTTTGGTGAAATTCCTTTCCAGCTTTACGGCAATGATATTCTCCTTTAGTTTCTGGATCATGCGGGTGAGCTTGTTCTCGGCCCGTTCATCGAACATATTCAACGCCAGCTGTTGGGTAATGGTACTGCCGCCCCCTTCTTTTCCCATATAGAAGATAGCACGGGCCAGCGATTTGCCATCAATGCCGGAGTGATCGTAAAAGCGTTCGTCTTCCGTTGCTACCAGTGCGTCAACCACATGTTTTGAAATATCCTTGTATTGAACAAAGCTGCGGTTTCCTTTTTCTTTATAATATTTCCCCAGCATGGTGCCGTCGTCGCCAAGCACCTCGCTGGCCAGGGTGATGGAAGGATTTTCCAGTTGGGCCAGCGAAGGCATTTTACCGAACAGGCCAGCGCTTATAAGGGTGAGCAGCAACACAACCACCAGGAATCCAATGAGAAATACTTTCCAGAATATTTTAACTGCGCGCGTCATAGTTGGGAATTTTGTAAACCGGAATTGTACCCGGGATTTTACGAATTGCAAAAATCATGCTTTATACCAAATAAAACCAGGGACCATTACGAAAGTATTCTTAATAATTTTTTCGGGCCAGTTTTTTAGGTAACCGGCCGTATTTACAGGTCTATTCCGGTATTTTAACAGATTTCCCTGAAAGGGCAGGAAAAGTTAACGCGTTGACAATGAAAAAAAAGTATAATAGAATTAGAACCCGGTTAAAAGCGCATTAGAATTTGCCGGGGTAATGCTGGTTAAGCCATTGTTTGAATGCGTTTACGTCTTTCGTGTTCAACAAAACCTGCAGGTTGTTATCGGTGATGATAGCAAATGAGTATTTGGCCGCAGGCAACCAGGGCACTATTTCAATGGCAGCCAGTTTTTTGGTTTTATCGATGTAGGTAATGGCTTCACCGGCATTGGGGAATGTGCCAATGAGCACCAGTTTGTAAGCATCGCTTATATTCTGGTTGTTAACCGTATAACCTTTGGCTGAATATTGCTCGCGGTTGTAACGTGTGAAGGCGTTACGGGCTTCGTTCACATATACGGGGTCTACCTTATCGAGCACAATTGCCACATAATGTGGTTGTTCTGCATTATTGGTAAGCACCAGCGGTTTAGGCGCTTCCACTTTTGCCTTCACCGAATCTTTTTTAACCGGTGGCGGCGGCAATTGGACCGCAGGCTGTTTTGCCGGGGGAATAACCGTTTTGGTAACTTCTGCCTTCGGTTGATCTACCTTAGGCGCAGTAGTTGGCTGCTGCTGTGTTTTAGGCAGGTTGGTAGCAGGTTGCGGATCGGGTTTAACCGCTACGGGTGGCTGTTGCTGTACCGGCTGCGGTTGCGCAGGTTGTATCACTACCGGTGGCTGTTGCGATACCGGCGGCGGTGTTACGATTGCAACGGGTTCTGCCGTACTGTCCTCAGCCGGACGCTCTATTTGTAAGTTCGTAAGGTAATCTTCAATTTGTTTGCGACGGCTTAACACGTCGATCAGTGCACGCGCTTTGGCGGCCATGGGCGAGTTGGGGAACAGGCGGGTGATATCCTGCAGTGATTTCGTTGCAGAATCGTCCTGCCGCTGTTTGATGTAGTAAACAGATTGAATGTACAGCAACTGGGGTGTCCAGTAATTTTTGTTGTACATGCTATCGGCAATTTTCTTTTGGGCCTGTGCTTCGTCGAAATTGCCTTCTATGTATAAGTTATAGATGTTGTCGTACCGGCGGGTCATATCCAGTTTGGCCGTGCTGTCGGGCGAAAGGCCATTGGGATTCGACACGATCTTTTCAAAGCTGGTTCCGTGATACTTTTGTTTCAGTTCACTCTGCACCGCCGCCGCTTTGCCCGCATCACCGGTTTTGGTATAACAGTAAGCCAGCAGGAAAAGGGCTTCAGGCCTGTGTTTGCTTTCGGGGAAACGGGTCAGAAATGCTTCCAGCGTATTGATGGTAGAAGTATAGTCTTCCAGTCCTTCGAGGTATGCTTTACCAAGGTTGAACTGCGCTTTCTCAATAGAATCGTTGGAGGTAGCCATTTGCGCCGGCGTAAGCGGAACGGGTTTCAGCAGTTCCTCGTACGTCATAGGACCGGCGGCGGCTGTTTTGCCGCCTTCAACTTCATCGAGCGCACCTGCCATGGCGGCGGGCGATTGCCTGATGGCTGCCAGCCGTTGCCAGTTATCTACATTCGGGCGGTTGCCCCATTGTCCTTTAAATTCAGTATACCCCTTTCCTTTGAGTGATGGATTATAAAAATACCAGTCGCCTTTGGTATTGCTGCCAAACATATCGGATGGCCCACTGTTATCATTGAACGATAGTGGTCCGCCCGATGGATCGGTGGCGTCTTCATCTTTAAGGCCCTGTTTCTTACGTAACTGTTTAACCAGTTTTTTTATATAGGCTTCGCGTTCTTCTTCGGGCATGGCGGCAATGCGTTGCAAACTATCTTCCCGGTTGATGGTGGTTTGGTATGCAACGATTTTAGCAAGCGCTGCTTTCAGTTTATTGAACGATGTAAGGTCAACAAGATCGGGTTTTATGGTAGTGATGCTATCGTAAAACCGTTTGGCATCGGAGTAATTCTTTTCTTTGAAACACAGATCGCCCAGCAGTAAAAACGCTTTTGAGCGAACCGACGGGTCTTCACCCTGTGCGGCGGTAGCTCTTAATAACAGGTCTTTTGCGCCGGGAACGTTATTGCGCTCCAGTTCCATTTCGGCGGCAGCATAGTAGATAATATCGCGGTAAGCTACATAGCGGTCTTTGCGGGCCATGCGTACCAGTTCTTTGATATTCTCCTGAATTATTTTGTCGTCGCCTTTTTGCTGGCGAATGGCATTTAACCGCGCGTATACTTCAAGCACCGGGTTAAGCGTATGGCTCACTGCTTTTTCGAACCATTTGGCGGCATCGGCCGATTTACCGGCCTGCTCATATAATTGTCCGATGAGGTATTGCCAGCGGGCGGTTTCTTCACGGCTTTCTGCATTGGGTAAAGCCTGCTCAAGATAAATGGCAGCGCTGTCGTATATCTGTTGTTTATAGAACCACAGGGCCTGCATTTCGCGCAGGTCTGTTTGTAAGCGACCCGGAAACAGGGGGTCGTGTTTCAGTGTTTCTATTAAACCGGCCGCTTCGGGCAATTCATCTTTTGCCAGGTAGGTCTTTATTTGCCAGATAAATGATTCATTGCGGCTGGGTGGGCGCGACCATGCTTTTTTCAGCAGGTTGCTGCTTTCCCTGGTGGAGATCGAAAATACGCTGCCGCCCTCATCTTTATTGGCATTTGAACCTATCGGTTTATCGTATCCGTCTTTCTCTTTGGGCGAGAAGGCATAGTTGATGTACTGAAAACTGAAATAGGCCGAGTCGGGCAGGTTTTTATAATAATAAGCCTGGCCCATGAGCATATACAGGTTATCGACCCAGCTGTTGCGCAGGTCGTGCAGCAGGATGCCTGCATTGGCTTTGTAAATAACTGAATCGAGCTCTATTTTGTCCTTTGCGGTTTGTTCGAGGCTGTAATTGTAGAAAGAAAGCAGGCGCGAGTAATCGTCTTTATGCATTGCCTTTCCGCGTGCAATCACTTCAGCCAGTTTCTTATATGCGTTAAAATGAAAGTTGAATTTGGTGGTACCGTTCTGGGTAAAACGCCGTACGGCGTGGAATTTGCGGTCTTCTGTTTTTTCGGAGGCCAGTTTGCGGTTTTCGAACTTTTGAGGCTTCTTCAGGTCAAAAGAAAGCGTTGGCTGCGCGTTTATTTTCGGCAGCGATATTATTAAGATTATGATTAATGCAATTGTCCTCGTCAAATCCTTTTAATTTCAACCACAAACTAAAATCTTATTAACTGATTTTCAAGAAAAATATTTTGTCAGAACGTTAATTTTTATCCCCGTGACAATTCATTAAAATAACTTATTACCTTTAGCGTTTTGAAACTCTCTCTATGGCTAAATTCGATGCCCAATCTACCCTGAAGCGCTTGCAGAACCGGTACCGACTGGTAGTGATGAACGATGATACTTACGAAGAGGTTGTGACGTTTAAATTATCCAGACTGAGTGTTTACATTACGCTTAGCACCATTTTTGTTTTGCTCACCGGTTTAACGGTAGCACTTATTGTGTTTACCCCGTTGCGTATGTACATACCTGGATATGGCGATGTGAACACCATGCGTGAGTTGCGTGAACTGAAGGTGCGTACCGATTCGCTGGAGCAGGCAATGCATTATAAGGACAAGTATCTTGATAACGTAAAAAGTGTTTTACAGGGGAATATCAGCGTTAAGTTAGACACCACCACGCTTTCCATTCCCCAAACCGAGAATATTGAAGAATAAACCAACCATTTCCGTATGTTCAATCAAAAATCCAAATCCGAAACAACTGGCGATGTATCAGCACCCGGAACAGGGGCTGCAACCATTATTGCTGCAGGCACAACATTGAAAGGCGATATTTCCAGCAATGGCGATATCCGTATCGATGGCCACCTGCAGGGCAATATCCAATGCCAGGCGAAAGTAGTTATTGGCTCCAATGGCTCTGTTGAAGGCGATATTTCAGGTCAGCAGGCCGATATCATGGGGAAAGTATCCGGCACCATTAAAGTAAAAGAGTTGCTGCAGTTAAAAGGTGGCAGCCATATGAACGGGAATTTATATGCAGGAAAACTGCAGATAGAGCCCAGCGCCAATTTCAATGGCCAGTGTCATATGACTACAGCTACCAATGGCCAGGTGAATGAAGTAGTTGCCGAAAAAAAGGCAAAAGAGCTTCAGAAAGCCTCCTAGTTCGATCTGGTTACGCCCCTATGTACTTGTTGAACGCACCTATTCGATAACCCAGTTGTTACCGGAAAAGGAACGTATTGCCAATCCCGATTAAAGTCGGGACAAGTTGTGCTAATTTGCTAATTGAAAGGAAAACCGGCCTGGTAGCTGGTTTATAATTACCTGGAAATCATAACCTCAAACTTATTTTAGTCTCGCTAATCGGCGGGACTTTTTATTTTGTGGCTGGATTCGGGGAGAGAACCACAGCCGCCGTTTCGCGAGACGTAAATAAACATGGCCTGCCGCCGGGAGATGAATACTTGTCAACCCCGACTTCATCGGGCCAGGCTTTGTAAACCCCGTCAACTTTTCAACTCACCTACCTATCTTTGCACTCCATTTTTTCAACATGACTAAAAATCCGGTTTTAAAAGCTTTCCGTCCGCTCATACTGCTCTTTATTTTTACTACAACATTATTCCTTACCAGCCGGGCAAAGCTCAGCCAGTGGAACTTTGATGTGGATGTGCTGATGGTTGGTAATTTGGTATTGTTTGCCGCAACAGCGGTTTCTTTCTACCTGTTCTCGCGGTCGATGGGTTCAAGCAACCCGGCGGCCATTGTGCGCACGGTATATGGCGGGGTGTTTTCAAAAATGTTGATTTGCCTGGTGACCGTGTTTATTTATATTAGCATAGTACAAAAGGATGTAAATAAAGGAGGGGTCCTCGGATGTATGTTCCTGTACCTGGTATATACGACCATCGAAGTGATCATCCTGATGAAATTGAGCAAGCAAAAAAAGAATGTCTAAGCAGCAGGCGCCTTTAGAATACCTCAGTAAGTTCATTCCGGCCACGGCCGTTCCCCGTGTGCTGGAGTTCCTGCACCAGTATAAAGTACATTTAACCATTACCCGCGAACGAAAGTCGATCCTCGGCGATTACCGCCACGCTACAACCGATAAAAACCATCGCATCAGCGTAAACGGGAATCTGAATCCCTATGCCTTTCTCATTACACTTATACACGAACTGGCGCATCTGGTAACGTTTACCCGCTATGGTCACAGGGTGTCGCCGCATGGCCGCGAGTGGAAAGACCTGTACGCCACTTTACTGAAAGATTTTTTAGGCAAAGAGATCTTCCCGCCGGTGGTAGAACAGGCGCTCAAACAATCGATGCATGACCTGCCAGCCAGCAGCTGCGCCGATGAAGGACTGATGCGGGTGCTGAAAAAGTTCGACCGCGATAACGGCCTGGTAATGGTTGAGCAGTTGCCCGAAGGACAGTTGTTCGACATTGGTGAAGGCCGCATTTTCAGGAAAGGAAAAAAACTGCGTAAGCGCTTTCAATGTGTTGAGGTGGAAACGGGGAAATTGTATCTCTTTAGTCCGATCTATGAAGTGAAAGCATGTTAGCTGTTTATGGTTTATGGTTTGTTGTTTATGGTTAATCCTCACCGCGGGTACGCTAATTAAATTCGAAAATAATGCTGTTTAAAACGAGTGCGGTAATCTGAAATTAAAGAACCAGAAACTATAAACAATAAACTATAAACTTTTTATCATCCATATTCCACACCCAAAATGCCCGGTATTGCCCATGGGACCATCGAGGTATTTGAAACCAAACTTCTCATATACCGACATCGCTTTTCCTAGTTCGGGCATGGTTTCAATATAAACATTCCGGTAACCGGTTGCGGTTGCAAATTCAAGCGCTTTTTCTATCAGCAATTTGCCAATGCCTTTTCCCCGCGCGTTTGGCGACAGGTACATCTTAACCAGCTCACAGGTATCGGCCGGTAAACCGGGTGAAGGATAAATGCCGGCGCCGCCGAGGAGCACGCCATTTTCTTCTGCCACATAATAAATGCTTCCTGCCTGCCTGAAGAGTTCGTACAAGGCATCGGTTGTGGCATCGTAGTAAACGGTGCCGGGTTTATCGGCCCCGAATTCTGCGAGTGCATTTCTGATAATAACGGCAAGCGCCTGGTTATCGGCAGGTTGAATGGTTCTGATGGCAACTGTTGACATGTAACGAAGATAACAAAAACGCAGAATGCGAAACGCAAAACGCAAAACGCTGAACGCTGAACGCGCAGGCAGCGTCAAGCTTTAAGCGTGCAGCCTAAAGCATCTACAGTATTTCGGTTATACAGTAAGCCGGAAGTATAATCGTATGGGGTGGGTAAGTGGTCTTTGTAACAGTAAAGTGAGAAGTGAAAAACTATGCAAGCAGGGCCATCAAACTATAAATGATCACATAGGTTACAAAGATGAAGCCGAAGAAAAGACGTACGGGATTTTTCATTGCTACAGATTAATCAGGTTAAAGATTTGGTTACTT
>CBIHPC010000075.1:0-23642 GCA_966211305.1 uncultured Niastella sp. | reverse complement strand
ATTAACATGAAACCCTAAGTTTGAGACATACAAATTCATTACTGTAAAATTAAAAAGTGATAAATGAACTGAGAACGCACAAAAAGTAGAAGCTTATTTTAACAAATATCGTTTCAAATACTTTAGTGTAAAACTCAATTGTCGTTATTAAAGATAACTCTTTTACAAGAGTATACCAACTTAAATTGTTAACCAGCTGTTTAAGGGTTTGAAAGCCTGGTGAACTCAGAGCCGCTAAACATTCTAGCCAGGCTCATATCTTTCGACTTCTGGTAGTTTTCAATGTTCACCTCGCCAACTATCCGCCAAAAATTCTTTGCCTTTAACTCCCCGTAATCGGCTGATGTTATAAATATTCCTACAATCGGTTTTCTTCCCTTAAAACTAACCTTAACCGGTGTTTTATCGAGGTAATTTTGCTGGAGGAACTTTTCAATCTGAACGTTTGTCATAAAATAAACATTTGCTATATAAGATATTTATTGTACTACTCTGGTATTAAAACGGCCCGGGCGTTTGTTGTCACGTGAAAAACGCTTTGCCGGTTTCGGTTTGGCCATTTCATAAGGCGTTCTGGCCTGTTTTCTAAGGTCGTTATTAACCGGGGCATCCTTAAATGGATGATCACCTTCTACCGGTATCAAACAACTTGTTAATTTTTGAATATCCTTCAGGTATGCTTTTTCTTCCCGGTCGCAGAAAGAAATGGCTATACCGCTGGCGCCTGCACGCCCCGTGCGGCCTATCCGGTGCACATACGTTTCAGGTACGTTAGGTAACTCAAAATTAATAACATGGCTCAACTCATCAATATCTATGCCTCTTGCTGCAATATCTGTTGCAACCAGTACTTTAATTTGTTTTAGCCTGAACTGGTGCAGGGCTTTCTGCCGCGCCTGTTGCGATTTGTTGCCGTGAATGGCTTCGGCCCTTATGCCCGACCGGTTCAATTCTTTGGCAACCCTGTCGGCCCCGTGTTTGGTGCGGGTAAATACCAGCGCCATGGGAATATCGGTATTGGTCAACAGATGCAGTAACAAAGCGGGTTTATTTTTCTTTTCAACAAAACAAACCGCCTGTTGTATGGTTTCGGCAGTGGTTGCAACCGGGGTTACTTCCACTTTCAACGGGTTGATCAACAGAGAATCGGCCAGCCTGCGAATATCAGCCGCCATCGTTGCCGAAAAGAAAAGCGTTTGCTTTTGCCTGGGAGTTTTGGCAATGATCTTTTTTACATCGTTTACAAAACCCATATCCAGCATACGGTCTGCTTCATCAAGCACCAGTAATTTCAGATCACCCAACCTTACCACGTTCTGGTTGATCAGATCGAGCAAACGGCCGGGTGTAGCTACTAAAATATCAACACCTCTTCTCAGTGCGTTTATTTGCGTCCATTGTGACACACCGCCAAAAACCACGGTATGGTTTATACCGGTGAACTTACCATATGCCTCAAAGCTTTCCTGTATCTGCATGGCCAGTTCACGCGTAGGAGTTAACACCAACGCTTTTATCGTATTGGGTTGTTTAACCGCCTGTTTGTGTTCATGTATTAACTGAAGAACCGGAATGGCAAAAGCTGCGGTTTTACCGGTTCCTGTCTGGGCACAGCCAAACAGATCTTTACGTTGAAGTATGATAGGTATAGACTGTTCCTGGATGGGAGTAGGATTTGAATAACCTTCGTTTCTAAGCGCCTTTAAGATCGGCTCTATAATTTTTAACTTTTCGAATGACAATTTTTGAAATTTTAATGAAAAATGATGGTAAGCTGCCTTCAAGACACATACCGGGCTTACGCTCTTACCTTCACAAATGTTGAACAGCGAGAAATCAAGATAGGTGCAGGACGGAAATAAGTTGCGCAAAGGTACAACAATAAAATGGCCTGGTAAAATCAATCTGTTATCAACATAACTAATTCATTAAAAACCAGTTACCTCTGCAAAACAACAAAACAGCCTGTTTTTATGAATTTCCCGCCCACCAGAATCATAGCAGGTATCCCATCAACTTAACACCGTTTTTTTTAGCCGTCCCTTCTTTTTTATCCTGTTTAGCCGGGTTTGCCCTTTGGATCTTGGGTTTTGGGTTTTGCCTTCTGCCTTTATGCCTTATTTCGCTACCACTTCTACCCTTCTGTTCTTCGCCTTTTTCTCAACGGTATTATTGGCTGCAACCGGCGCCAGCGGGCCAACGCCATCGGGTATCAACCGGGTTTTGCTGATCTTGTATTTACTCACCAGTTCATTCACCACGGCTGCGGCTCTTTCTTTCGACAATTTTATATTATGCAGGTAATCGCCTGTATTATCGGTATGACCTACAATGAAAACTGTAATGGAGGGATTAGCTGTCAGAAATCCGGCAATTGAGGTAAGCGTAGGGGTTGATTCCGGCTTCAGGATGGCTTTATCAGTATCGAAATAAATCCCATATAACGGGATCTTACCATCTTCGCGGATCGTTTTGTTAATTTCATCAGCCGTTACCGCTACATCCTGCCGCATGGAAGCTTCTTTAACGGTTTCGAGCCAGTACCAGCCACTGCCATCGGTATATACTCTTATCCAGTATACATCACCCGATTTGATCAGCTTTCCATACACGCCTTTTCCGCCGTTATACAACACTTCACCGCCGGCCTTTGTAATGGCATTTACATAATTCTGGTAGATCTGAACCTCTGAAGGACGGGCATTGAAATCGCCGGTAAATGAAAAAGCCGCTTTCATAAATTCGCCAGCTTTCTGAAAATGGGTTTCGCCTTTTTTATCTTTTTTATACAGCTCCAGCTTTTCGAACTCTTTGCTTTCGCAGGAATTCATTTTATGATTGGCCAAACTGTTAAATATTGGTGTGCAATTATTTTGTGCATAACCAACCTGAACGAATACAACTAAAATGGCTGTTTGTAATATCAGTTTCCTGGTCATAATAGATATAGGCGTTTTATTTAATAATAGGTTGCTACGATCGCTAAAATATTATAAAAATCCATTAGACGCATTATAAATGGAATTATTACACTTTGCCTGATAATATTATCGTTAAGCTTCACCACCTTGTTAACCTGTAACTTCATCGGGCAGGCGCTGTCAACCTATCAACCGTCAATCAATTATCCTTACCTTCGGTTTACGCAACCCTCACAGCATGCTATATACCCGTTACCTGATCATTGTACTCTTTCTGAATGTTCTTCAGGTTTCAAATGTCAGCGCCCGGCAAAAGGCAAAATTCAGCGTCATTGCATTTTATACCGCCAGAAACGACATGGCGCATATCAGCTTTGTACATGAGGCTAACCGGTGGTTTGCAAAACAGGCGGCGCAATATCATTTCAGGTACGACTCAACCAACGACTGGAGCCGGCTGAATACAAACGAACTTTCAAAATACCAGGTAGTTGTTTTTTTAGATACCCGGCCCGATGATCCTGCGCAACGCACCGCGTTTGAGAACTATATGCGTAATGGCGGCGCCTTTTTAGGTTTTCATTTTGCCGGTTTTGCATTAACACCTTCCACCTATCCGCAGAACTGGAACTGGTATCATAACGAGCTCCTGGGTTCCGGACAATATGCAGGCAATACCTGGCGGCCAACGGCAGCGGTATTACGGGTGGAAAAAAAGAAGCATCCGGTCACCCGGCATGTACCGGTCACCTTCAGCTCTGCGCCCAATGAATGGTATAAATGGGAGAAAGATCTGCGGAAGAATAACGATATAGAGATCCTGTTGTCGATAGATTCAACCAGTTTTCCGCTGGGCACCGGCCCCAAACAGCACGAGATCTGGCACAGCGGGTATTACCCCGTGGTATGGACGAACAGGAAATACAAAATGCTATACGTGAATATGGGGCATAACGATATCGACTACGAACACGGGACCAATAAAGAATTATCCTTCACATTCGACAGTAAAGTACAGGGCAAAATGATCATCGATGGTTTGTTGTGGCTGGCCGGCCGCGCCCGTTAAACAGGCAGGAAAATATGGATGGTGGCGCCTTCGTTCTCCCTGCCTTCAGCGGTAATGAAACCATTATGGTTCTCTACCACTTTTTTGGCAATAGACAGCCCGATCCCCGTTCCTTCATAATCCCTTCTGCCATGTAGCCGCTGAAACAGTCCGAAGATCTGTTCATTGAATTTGGGATCGAAACCGGTGCCGTTATCGGCAACCGATATCTGCCAGTACTTTTTCTCCCTGTTGGCGGTTGGCTGCGGAAGCGCATGGCCGTCGACCTTTCCAACGCTGATCTGAATATATGGCGTTATACCGGGCCGCGCGAACTTGATGGAGTTGGTGATAAGATTAGTAAATAGTTGTTTGAACTGAAATGGAATGATCGATAATTCGGGAAGCGATTCGCAGGCTATTATGGTGCCTGTGGATGAAATGCGCTCATACAACTCCTGCTTCACCTCCGTTATCAGTTTATTCAGGTTCGTTCTTTCGAAATGTTTTTGAGAAGTATTGGTGCGGGAATAGGTAAGCAGGTCATTTATCAACAGCTGCATTCTGCTGGCTGCATTGTCCATCCGTTGAAAGAAATTCTTACCCTCATCACTGAGCACATGCACTTCCTTTTCCATGATGCGTTTACTGAACATCTGGATCTTGCGTAAGGGTTCCTGCAAATCGTGACTGCTTACATAGGCAAATGAGGTGAGCTCTTCGTTCATCTTGGTAAGCTCCCGGTTCATATCTTCCAACTGCCGGGCGTATTTCTTTTGCTCGGCCACATCGATCAACGCTTCAGCCCTTAGTTGCTGGGTCTTTATCTGGGAAGCGATGCGCGAAATAAGTTCTTTTGCAGAAAAGGGTTTTGTAAGATAATCATCAGCGCCTGTTTCCCAGCCAACGATCTTCGATTCCTCCCCGGCCCGGGCTGTAAGCAAAATCACCGGTATATGGGCCGTAGCCCTGTTCCCTTTTATTTCTTTCAGCAACCCGATACCATCCAACACCGGCATCATAACATCACTAACAACCAGGTCGGGTTTCTGTTCGCGGATCTTTTGTAATGCGTCCTGCCCGTTTACGGCGGTAACCACATTGAACTGATTCGACAGGATCATCTGAATATGCTCCCGCATGTCTGCATTATCATCTGCTACCAGCACCAGGGGCAATGTTTTCTTTTCAGCCGCGTCGGTTGCTTCCGGCGCTTTTACCAGCAAGGTGCCCGCCTCTTCTACATACATGTTGAAAGCCTGGGTTTCCTCATCATCCGGGCGCGTTGTTAGTTGCGCCGCCGGCAAATGATCTTTGCCAAGGGGTATTTTTACGATAAACGTACTTCCCACATTCAGTTCGCTTTCAACACTGATCTCCCCCTTATGCAACAGCACCAGTTCCTTTATAAGCGATAACCCGATTCCCGTACCTTCAAAGGTTCTTCCGGTCACCTGCTGAACCCGGTGAAAGCGTTCGAACATATGCGGCAGTTCCGATTCGGGAATGCCAACGCCGGTATCTTTTATTTTCAGCACCGCAAAATGCGCTTCAGAACCGATCTCTACGGTTATACTTCCTTTAAGCGTATACTTGAATGCATTCGATAAGAGGTTAAAGACTATTTTCTCCCACATCGACCGGTCGATATACACGGGTTGATCCACTTCACCGGTTTTAACGATCAACTGCAGCCCCGCTCTCTGCATCACCGACTCGAAATTGGCGGTCAGCTTTCTTGTGAATGTAACAATATCGGTAAGTGCATAGCTTGCCTGGTGGCGGCCCGATTCTATACGGCTGAAATCGAGCAGGGTATTCACCAGTTTGAGTAAACGCAATGCATTGCGGTGTGCCGTTTCTATATTTTGTTTATCAGCTGCGGCGAGGCTTCCCTGGTGCTGATTGATCAGTTCTTCCAGCGGGCTCAGGATGAGTGTAAGCGGCGTTCTGAACTCATGGCTGATATTACTGAAGAAAACGGTTTTGGCTTTATCTATCTGTTCAAGCGCTTCTGCGCGTTTTCTTTCCTCTTCAAGGGCAAGCATCTTGTTTATTTCCAACGAAACCCGCTCCCCTACCAGTTCACAGAATTGCAGGTACGCTTCATCGAATTGCCGGTAAGGGTTAAGCGCAGCAAACAGGATAGCATAAGGACGGTTACTGCCTGCAGCCCCGATAGGAATATATATATACTGACCGGCCGCTTTTCTCCAGGCGCCTTTTGGAATATCATCCTGCGGCTTTGTTATGCCCGAAACGATCACTTTATTGGTGCTGAATGCCTGGCAAAAATCATTGGTAATGGCAGCCGGGTTTTCAAGGTCGATCACCTCCGGCAAAACATACTGCTTACCGTTGGTACCCATGGTGGTGGTGGCAACAGCCTTGCTGCCGTTCTTTTCTATATCATATACGATTGCAAAAGGAAAATCTTTATTATTTTTTCCCAGCGCTTCGGCTACATTCCGGTAAATTGAGTTGAGCGATTTTTCATCAAAAGCGATCGATCCGAGGTCGCGCAGGGTCTGCAACCTTCTTTCATTGATAACGCGTTCGGTGTTTTCCGAACAAACACAAAAAATGCCTTTGACCGTACCATCATCACCCGGTGCCGGACTGTAACTGAACGACACATATACTTCTTCCTGGTACCCCCTTCTTTCCATCAAAAAAAAGAACGATTCATCATACGTGCCTTCATTCCGTTCAACACTTTTTATTTTGGGCACCAGTTGGTCCCAGATCTCAGACCAGATATCCTGTGCCCGGGCCCCTACTCCCGCAGGATGCTTTTTTCCCATTATCTGCGCGTAGCTGTCATTGTAGATCGCATTGAGGGAAGGCCCCCACCATACGAACATTGGCTGAGCCGAGGTAAGAATGATACGAACACAGGTCTTTAAACTTTGTTCCCAGGTTTCGGGATCGCCTAATGGCGTTTTTGACCAGTCGAAATTTCTAATCCTTTCACCCATCTCTCCACCCCCTGATAAAAAATCCAACCGTTTTGATATAGCAAAATTTTTATTCATGATATATAGCGCCTGTATACTCAGCTTTTTTTCGATGTAGGACAATAATGGTTCACCACAGTTTGGGTAATAAGTTTCCCAACTAAGTTTTATTACGGACATATCCGTGTATTCATTCTGCAGCTAACCAGGCGTTGAATTTTACTCTGATCGTTTATCTAATCTGTAAAATCATCTTTGAATTATTCTATTCAGATCAACCGGCCCGAGGCAACAATTTCAAATGATATGCCACCGGCGCTGGCACATTTCTTTTTTATTATGCAACACCGAATATAGGTCGGGTAAAACAGGGGTTCCCCCAAAAAATAAACTTATGGACCTTAGATCAGACTACCCATTTTGGTTACTCGACAAAGGCATTATTCACTCTTACCCGTCATTACAAAATGATGTCAAAACCGATGTGGTTATTATGGGCGCCGGCATCAGCGGGGCCCTTGCCGCCTGGTACCTTTGCCATGCGGGGTTTAAAACGTTGATCGTCGATAAACGCCATGTTGGTATGGGCAGCACCGCGGCAAGTACTGCCCTGCTGCAATACGAGATAGATACCCCGCTCAGTGAACTCATGATCAAACGCGGTGAACGCGATGCGGTAAGAAGTTACCTGCTGTGCCTGAAAGCCATCACCGACCTGGAAGAGATCTGCGGAAACTGGGAAGAAACCGCCTTTACCCGAAGACCCAGCCTGCAATATGCCTCTTATAAAAAAGATGTTTCCCTGTTACAAAAGGAGTATAAGTTGCGCAAACAATTTGGCATAGCCGTAAATTTTCTTGATAAAGCAACGCTCAGCAACAAGTTTGGTTTTGAAAAGGAAGCAGCCATCCTTTCACGCGATGCGGCCGAAGTAAAAGCATATAGTTTAACGCATGCATTGTTGCATCGAAGCCGCCCGATGGGGCTGGAGATCTATGATCATACGAAGATCAGTAATTTCAGTGAGAACAGGAACGGTGTTGAACTGTTAACGGAAAACGGCAAAAAGATCAAAGCCCGAAAACTCGTCATTGCCTGCGGTTATGAATCGGCCCGTTACATTCCGCAGAAGATCCAAAGCCTGCAATCGACCTACGCCATCATTAGCGAACCAGCTACCAGCAATCATCACTGGCACCAGAATGCCCTGATCTGGGAAACGGCCCGCCCCTATTTGTATCTGCGCACAACCGATGACAAACGCATTCTGATCGGTGGCAAAGACGATGATTTCAGCGACCCGTACAAACGCGACAAAGCCCTGCCGGTTAAAGCCAAAGCGTTGGAAGCGGCATTTAAAAAACTGTTTCCACACATCCAATTCCGAACCGATTTCAAATGGGCCGGTACATTTGCTTCCACGAAGGACGGGTTGCCTTATATCGGTAATTTACCCGGTAAACCGCATACCTATTTTGCTTTGGGCCTTGGCGGCAACGGCATCACCTTCAGTATTCTGGCGGCGCAGATCATAACCCGCCTCGCCCTGGGCCTCCATGACGACGATGCCCGATTATTTGGTTTCAACCGCTGACAACTCACCGCCCGGGGAATTTTTTCCCTGTATATCAACATTTTTCTACATCGAAAACCCAATGACAGCAGGATGAAATTTGCAGTATTGCAGTAAATGTTATTATGATTGCAAGAGATGGCGCCAATATCAGTCTTTGGCAAGGCACAGCAGAACCATATATTCCTGTAAGGCAATTAGATACTACTCAAAACTACGATGTGGTAATTGCCGGCGGCGGTATTACCGGCATCACTACCGCTTTACAATTACAACAAACCGGCCTGCGCTGTGTGCTACTGGAAGCTCATACCCTGTGCTTTGGTACAACTGGCGGTACTACCGCCCACCTCAATACCCTGCTCGATACACCTTATACCACCATCGCCAATAATTTCGGTAAGGAAGGCGCTTCACTGGTCGCAGGCGCTGTGCGCGAAGCTTTGAATACCGTTAAAGGCAATATTGCGGAACACGGCATCGACTGCAATTTTGAAGAAGCCACGGCTTATCTTTTTTCGCAGAATGAAAACCAAACAAAGGAGCTCGAAAGCATCCGGGCAGCAACTATTGAAGCCGGCGTAGCCGCATCGTATACCGATGGTACGCCTGTTCCTATTGAATTCGAAAAAGCGCTTGAAATAAAAAACCAGGCTAAATTTCACCCAACACGTTATGTGCTCGCGCTGGCAAAAGCATTTGAAGAAGCGGGTGGCACCATTGTACAAAACTGCCGGGTTATGGCAACTGATAATACCGATCCGCTGGAGGTTAAAACATCGTTGGGCGATATAAAAACAGGCTGGCTTATTTACGCCACGCATATACCGCCGGGCGTTAACCTGGTGCATTTGCGTTGTGCGCCATACCGTTCCTACGCCATGGCCGTAAAACTGGCCGACGAAAGTTACCCTGCCGGTCTCAGCTACGACATGTACGACCCTTATCATTATTACCGCACCCAGTTGATCGATGGCGAACAATTCCTGATTGCGGGTGGCGAAGATCACAAAACCGCGCATGAAGACAATACCAACGCCCCATTCAACAAACTTGAAAGCCATATTCGCAATCACTTCAATGTAAAGGAAATTGCCTACCGGTGGTCGTCACAGTATTTTGAACCGGCCGATGGCCTGCCGTATATCGGCCATATGCCCGCACAACCCGGTAAAATTCTCGTCGCAACCGGTTTTGGCGGCAATGGCATTACCTATAGCCATGTTGCAGCGCGTTTGCTAAGCAGTATCGTACTCAATAAAGAAAGCCCTTACATAAAACTGTTCGATCCCAATCGCATAAAACCAGTGGCCGGCTTTACCAATTTTGTAAAAGAAAATGTAGATGTTGCCAAACAATTGATAACCGGTTTCTTCACGAAAGAAAAAATTCATGCGCTGGCCGATATAGCGCCCGGTGAAGGAAAGATCGTACAACATGAAGGCCAAACGCTGGCTTTGTATAAAGACGAATCGGGCCAGGTACATACCATCAACCCACGCTGCACTCATTTAAAATGTACTGTAAACTGGAACATTTCTGAAAAAACATGGGATTGTCCCTGCCATGGTGCGCGTTATGATGCCAACGGCCACGTTTTAACCGGTCCGGCCGATATCGACCTTGAAAAGATAAACCTGTAAAACACCAATAAATATCTTACTACATGAAACAGCAAACAGCTTCACCGGAAAAAGAACAGCAGGCTTCCATTACCAGCGAAAAGCAAATGGAGCATCAGCCGGTTGTCGATGATCCCGGCCATAAACCAGGCGAAAAACTGAAAGACAAAATAGCGCTCATTACAGGTGGCGGCAGTGGTATTGGCAAAGCGGTAGCCATTCTGTTTGCCAAAGAAGGCGCCAAAGTGGTAATCAATTATAACAGCGGTGAAGAAGATGCAAAAGATACCGAAGCCATCATAAAAAAATATGGCGGTGAAGTAGTGTTGATGCAGGGCGATATCAGTAAGGAAGAAGTATGCGGTGAACTGGTTGAAAAAACCGTTCAAAGATATGGCCGTATAGACATTCTCGTTAATAATGCAGGCACCCAGCACCATACCGAAAGTATTGAAGATATAAAGACCGAAGACCTCATTCGCACCTTTCAGGTAAATGTGTTTGCCATGATCTGGATCACCCGGTCGGCTGTACCGCATATGCCGAAAGGCGGTTCCATTATTAATACCACCTCGGTAACGGCCTATCAGGGCCATGGGCAATTACTCGACTATTCCGCTACCAAAGGCGCAATTGTCGCATTCACCCGAAGCCTCTCCGCCAGCCTGGCCGGTAAAGAGATCAGGGTGAATGGGGTGGCCCCCGGCCCTATCTGGACTCCGCTGGCCATGAGCAGTTTTGATAAGGAAAGCAACAAACATCATGGCGAGGATACGCCCCTGCAAAGAGCGGGTGAACCGGTTGAAGTGGCGCCCAGTTATCTTTTCCTGGCGTCGAAAGATGCATCGTATATGACAGGACAGGTTCTGCATCCTAACGGCGGTTCAATCATCAATGGTTAGTTTCGGGTTGCGTAATGGCTTCATGTATTTTTCGCAGTACTTTGTCGCGGGTATTGTAAAAACCCATTTCAATTAAGTTATCGGTCCAGCAATGCACTTCCATTTTAATGGTATCGCCATTATAATCGGCGAAGAGGACCTGGAATTTATCATTATTTACTTCCGGTATTTCATCCAATGCTTTGTTAATACGCTTTTCAGTTTCTGCAACATTCGATTTTCCCGGTATGGTAAGCACCACATCGATGCGGCGTTTGCCGCTTAACGAGTAATTGGTGATCGGCTTCTGAAATATATCCTTATTGGGCAACATAATATGCAAGCCCTGAAAGGTGCGAATGGTGGTTGAACGCAGCTGTATTTCTTCCACAATGCCGGTGAACCCATTGGTATCAATAATATTCCCTACATCGAATGGTTTGCGGAAGATGATAAACACCCCTGAAATAAAATTTGCGGTTAGGTCCTGGAAAGCAAAACCCAATGCCAGCCCGATGATACCGGCGCCCGCAAGTAATGAAGTAATTGTTTTATCGAGATGCAGCAACTGTAAACTGATAAAGAGCCCAAGGAACAGGATGATGATAAAAAATATGCTGGAGAAAAGCCCGCTGATGGCAGGTTTTTCTGAAACCCTCAGCAGCAACCTGTAGCTAAATTTTCGCACGAAACGGGCTAAAAAAAAGAAGGCTATGAAGATCAGGATAGCCAGCAGCAGATTGGGCAGCATTCTGAAAAAGATTTCCAGCCAGCCTGTTATTTTATCCCTCATTAAAACAAACCATTTTTCCATAACGGATAACATTTGATTACTAATGGTAGTAAATCGATGCCACCCGCGTGGCAGTTTGGCATTTTGTCATTTAGCAGCGGGATATTTGCCGTAATGGGGAAAGCCCACCCCATTTATCATAACAGCGATTATCCTGGCCGCTGGAGCCCGATAAAAAGGCATTTATTTACCAGGGGGCGTGCTTACCGACAGTATTTCAGATTATTATAAAAACAATCGCGTGTTCATATATGATATACCAAAAACCGGCATCGATATTCCCGGCCCCATGAACAACGATCTCAAAACATCGCCCATGACAAATGTTAACCAGGCCTCCACACCCACACACAAACAAAATGGCGGGTTTGATAAACGGTTGCCCGTTCCGAATGCATATGAATTATACCGCGGTTTGCAAAACAGGAAAAAGTCTTCACATCTGATCGTTTACAAAGGATCCGCACATGGCATTAACAAAGCAAGGAAAAACTGGCGGTCGTATGGCATAACTGGCACTGATTTAACAAATAGGTATCCGGCGAAAAAAAGAAACCATTCCCGCCGAATAAACGAAGTGTTACATCGGCTGTTCGACGAAAAAGAAGGGCCGGGATGTGTTGAGTGAATCGTTTTTTCCTGTTTGAGCAAATTGAAAATTTTAATGTGGACTTTTGCATCTGGATACCAGAAAAAATGATTAAATTAGGATAGCTGTAAAAACTTCCGATTTGCTATCGACAGAAAGGATATGTTGGATCGCTTTCGGCAGTTTTGTTAAGGCCGGTCATATGCATGCTGACGCATGCATTGAGCACTTCATTCGCCAATTAACGGGCTACCTGACAGCCCAACGCCCAACAGCAAATTACCGTATGTGTGAAGAAGTGAAGCGCCGCAACAAGCTGCCTGCTGCCATTGTTAAAACAACAACGACATAACGATATCATAAAACGACGAGCACATTTATATAGAGAAAGAAGATAGTTTTACCCGGCATAATTTTTGAACGATTATCATTGGAGAATACACATAGTTTGTGTGTTGCAAAGTGGGGGAAGCACAGGCACGAAGTGCCGAAAGAAAAAAATTTTATCTACTTCACATCAGGTATCGGATCGATTGACGAATTAACGGAACGCAATTACAATTACTGATTCACCACCATTTTGAGAACTCATCCGCCGAACGAAAGCATCGCTTGCTCTGCATACCTAATGCAAGCAGCAGATCACAGGTAAACGCTGTCTATAATTCAGGTAGATTTATAAATCATATTATCCTCTTTTTAGCTCCACCCTATTTGAGCCGATAATATGCATAAGAACCTTTTTAACACCGCTAACAAATCCGAAGAAAGACGAATTGTACAACGCTGTATCCTATTTACCGTTTAGATCGGAACAATAAGTTATTAAGCCAGATTTATACGCTCGTATAAGACGACGACCTCTTTTGTATTTTGTTTTTTGTAACTAAAAATTCAAGAGATATGAAAAAAGAACACACCTCCCTTTTCAGCAATCTCTTTGGTGCAAAGGGCAAGCCCGCAGAGTCTGAAAAATCAACACCGGTTGTAATCACTTCTTACTCTCAGCCGCATGTTCTGCAACAGAGAATGAAGGAAGAAAAACTGTCGCATGGTGAAACTGTGACAGCTAACATTTCTCCGGTTAGATTGGAAAGCAATTTCGGCAAAATGGTCCTCTATTTCTGTCCGATGCAATCAATTGAAGTTGTTGAAAAGGTTAATGCCGGTGACGGAGGCAGCTTACCGGCTGAAGCAATTATCGATGGGTTAACAGTTCCAGGCAACTGCAAACCCGGCTTGTACACATTAAAAAATGTAACTTTATCTTCTAACGGAACCATGCAGGTAATAGCTACCGAAAATACCATGTGGGAAAGCGTTTAAGATGCATTCGGTGGTATAAAAAAGTGTGTCCAATGGAGTAAGTAATTTTTATGTGAAGCCCAAACAGGGAGCAGGATGCAGGTACATTTTCGTCTTTGTAATCCCTCGTCTGCAATTGTTTATTTTCACAATTATTATTTCTGCCTCACCAAACATGTTGAAATACAAAACCCTCCTTCCGATGCCTCGGAATGAGGGTTTTTTATTTTCTTTAAGTTTATCAGATACTATAACCGCCATCGATGGTCAATGCAGCCCCGGTCATAAAACCGCTTTCTTCAACAGCAAGGTAAGCTACCAGTGCTGCTATGTCTGCCGGCGTTCCATACTTTGGAATAGCCATTGCGCTTCGCAGCATTTCTGCATGCGGTGCACTGGCCGGGTTCATATCGGTATCTACCGGTCCGGGTTGCACCAGGTTCACCGTAATACCGCGTTCACCCAAATCACGCGCCAGTCCTTTTGTTAAACCGATCAATGCCGATTTGCTCATGGCATATAAACTACCGGTAGCGCCAGTAACCCGCTCTGCCATATTGCTGCCGATAGTAATGATGCGGCCGCCCCGTTGCATATATGCTGCCGCTTTTTGAGCTGCCAGAAAAACAGATCGCACATTCACAGCCATCGTGCTGTCAAAATCTTCCAACGTATATTCGGCTAACGGTTTTGCATTGTATACGCCGGCATTGTTCACAAGCACATCGATACGGCCAAATACCGAAACTGCCTTTTCAATTGCAGCGGTTATAGCACCGGGTAATGCATTGTCTACCTGAATGGCCAATGCCTGTTGTCCGGCCTTTTTGATCTCGTCTGTTACCTGTTGCGCCCGGTTTGCAGCGCTCACGTATGTGATCACCACATCGGCGCCTTCAGCAGCCACACGTTTAGCAATACCCGCTCCAATGCCACGGCTTCCACCCGTAATAAATACCACCTTGTTCGTTAATCTCTTCATGGTTTATGATTTTATTACTTGCAAAACTATTGGCTGCGTAGTACATTTGCCGGTACATATAATGTTGTTAGGTACTATCAAAAATGTAAGTAATGCGAAAGGAGAATTCAACCAATACCCTTAACAAACAACACCTCGAAAAAGATTGCGGCATGTCGTATACACTCACCGCAATCGGCGGCAGATGGAAACCCGCCATCCTGTGGCGGCTGGCCCGCGGAAAAATGCGGTACAGCGAACTCCGCGATTCCATTGCCAATGTTACCGAAAGAATGCTGGTATTGCAATTGCGTGAATTGGAAAAAGACGGGCTGATCAACCGGATCGTGTATGCCGAAGTGCCGCCGCGGGTTGAATATGAGTTGTCGGCCAAAGGCAACTCGCTGAAACCGATCCTCGAGAGTTTGAGTGCCTGGGGAGAGAAGAACAGAAATTAGTTTTTTGCCCCCTTGTTGCAAATTTACATACATTTGTAGCACATGAGGTGTAACCGCATAATAACAAAGCTCACTACCCTGGCGCTGATCCTGGTGTTCAGCCAGAAAATGGGTATGAGCCTGTTCCTGCACAACTGGTTACACGGCTCCAAACAGCACGCCGCATCTTCAAACCCCACTTCAAGCCAGGAATTACAGTTAGCCTGCGGTTGTATCAACGATTTCAACCTGCCGCTCACTGAAACTTCCATCCCCGAAATTCAGGCCCCGGTAAGTATAGTGCACAAACCGCACACCGACCCTGTTTTCGTTATTCCGGCTGTAAGCAAATACTTCCATTCCCTTCGCGGGCCACCCAAATTAATTTGATAACTCGATAATGTGATAATTTGATAATGCTTAATTATCGGAGTTCCCGATAATTCTCATCAGTTCGCCCTGGCAACTGCATTTCCATTATTACATTATCTGGTTATTACCTGTATCACGTTATCACATTATCGAATTATCACATTGATTATGAAATCAGTAAATGCGATCCTTACATTTATATATACATTAGTTGGTTTATTTGCCTATAGCCAGCAGAACCTTACAACCGGCAATCAACCTGTTCGGGTTATTGCGCCACAGCCCGGGGTGTTCAGCGGAAAGATCACCGATGCCAAAACCGGCGAAATATTACCCGGCGCCAGCATTTATATCCACAACCTGAAGAAAGGCACCATTTCGAACGATAAAGGCGAGTTTCGCATTGGAAACCTGAATGCCGGCAAATACCTGGTTGAGATCACGTACCGGGGATATTCTTCCATCATTGAGAATATTAGTATAAATGGCGATACACAAAAAGATTTTGCACTGAAAGAAGCAGTGGTTGAGAACGAAGAGGTAACCGTTACCGGCGTTTCATCGGCCACCCGCATCAGGCAATCGCCACAACCGGTTGATGTTTTAAAGAAAGAACAACTCTTCAACGTTTCTTCTACCAATGCCATCGACGCGCTGAGCAAAACCGTGCCGGGCGTAAGCGGGCTGTCAACCGGTCCGGCCATTACAAAACCCTTTATCCGCGGTTTAGGTTACAACCGCGTTGTTACCATCAACGACGGTGTTCGCCAGGAAGGCCAGCAATGGGGCGATGAGCATGGGATCGAAATTGACGACTACAGCATACAACGGGTTGAAGTGTTGAAAGGGCCCGCCTCCCTCATGTATGGCAGCGATGCGCTGGCAGGGGTGATCAATATCATTTCGCAACGCCCCGTAGCCGAGGGACATATTACCGCCAATGTACTGGGCGAATACCAGACCAATAACGCCCTGCGTGGTTTCTATGGCGATGTGGCCGGTACAAAGAATGGCTTCAGCTGGAATGCATATGGTTCGTACAAAGGCGCGCAGGATTACAAGAACAAGTATGACGGCCGGGTATTCAATTCCAAATTCTATAACCGGAATTTCGGCGGCATGCTGGGGTACAGCGGCGCCTGGGGGTACAGCCATGTGCTGGTAAGCAATTTCGATCAGCGTATAGGAATGGTGGAAGGCGAACGCGACAGCGCTACCGGTGCATTTTTAAAAGCATTACCCGGCGGCGATGAAGGCATTGCCTCAAACGGGGATTTTAAAAAAATAACACCCGAAGTTCCGTTTCAGCAAATCAAACATTTCAAGATTGCCTCCGACAACAACTTCGCCGTAGGCAAAGGAAGTATCGACGTACAGGCAGGTTATCAGCAAAACCAGCGGCAGGAATTCGGCAATCCCGATGACGCCGCCACTCCCGATGCCTGGTTCGATCTGAAAACCGTTAACTATGCGGTTCGCTGGCATTTGCCTTCTACGCAACACTGGAAAACAACCCTTGGGGTTAATGGCATGTCGCAAACCAATACCAACAAAGGCGAAGAAGTGATCATCCCCGATTATGACCTGTTCGATATCGGCGGTTTTGTATTTACGCATTACAATAAGAATAAAATATCGCTTAGCGGCGGTTTGCGTTTCGATACCCGGCATGTAAACGGTAAAGCGATGGATATCGATAACGAGCTGAAGTTTGCCGGCTTCTCCCGCAATTTCAGCAATGTATCGGGTAGCGTGGGGCTCAGCTATGCCGCCAGCGACCTGGTTACCTTAAAACTCAATGTAGCCCGCGGTTTCAGGGCGCCCAACCTCGCCGAACTGGCAAGCAACGGCGCACATGAAGGTACCAACCGGTTTGAGCTCGGCGATAATGGCCTGAAATCGGAAACCAGTTTACAGGTTGATGGAGGATTTGAACTGAACTCGGAGCACCTTTCACTGGAGACCAGCCTGTTCTATAATCGCATCCGGGATTTTATCTTTTACGAAAAAGTATTGAACGATGCTGGTGAAGATTCCATACAGATCGACGATGAAACCGGTGATGAATTGAAAGTTTACCGTTTTGACCAGAAAGATGCCAACCTGTATGGTGTAGAACTGGCGCTCGATATACACCCCCACCCGCTCGACTGGCTGCATTTCAGAAATGCATTTTCGTATACACAGGCCCGGTTCACCGGGGCGGTGGACGGCACAAAGCATATTCCATTCATTCCGGCGGCACGGCTGTTTACCGACCTGGCAGTAAGCCTGATGCCCAAAGGCAAAACGCTTCGCAACCTGCACATCAACCTCGAGAGCGATTATACCTTCAAACAGGATGATCCTTTTACCGGGTTCGATACCGAAACCGCAACACCCGATTACTGGCTGATCAATGCGGGCATTGGCGCAGATTTCGTACAGAAGGGAAAAACGCGGTTCAGTTTACGGTTTACCGCTTACAACCTCGGCGATGTGGCTTATCAAAATCACTTAAGCCGGTTGAAATATGCAGCGGTCAATAATGTTACCGGCCGCACCGGCGTATTCAATATGGGGCGGAACTTTGGCATCAAGCTGAACATCCCGCTCATTTGGACATTGTAAGCATGTGATAATGTGATAATTCGATAATGTGATATACAACTGCGGGGCAGGCCTGTTAAATATTATCAGGAATTCCGAAATTCAGGCATTATCAAATTGTCACATTATCGAATTATCAAATTGGGTATTTCCCCGGCTGCTTCAGGTATTGAAAAATAAATGTAATAACCCTCAGCAGTTTGAATATGAGAACAACTGCTAATAGAAAATAAGGATGGCATAATGCTTGTGTTTATAGGCCATCCTAAAATTGATCATTTACATTTTTTTACTGAAATAAAAAGATAGGAATGATTTTAGTGAGGTAAACGTGATTCATAAATGCGACCTTTTCCTGAGCTCTTGATTTGTAAAGGCGCTGTGCTACCACCCATAAAAAGCAGTTCCGAATACATATTGTTTTGACATAATTGACGCGCTGTGCATTGCACGGAACGAAGCTTGTTTTTTCGTTTTAGTTCAGAGATACACTTTGGAAAACCATGTGCCGGGTTTCTTATTTATACATAAATAATTTTGATCTGCTCTTGAATATCAAGGCATTTTTATGTTGAATAAGAACCTCGTCACTACCTGTTTAGCAGGTAACCCGGATATCCTTTAATGAAGAGCCCGCCAATGTCTATGAATGCTGGCAAAGAGTCATCCACCAGGAGTGGATGACTCTTTTTTATCGGGCCAGGAAACGACCCGGCCCGTCGCCTGCGCGACCGCCACATCAGGTGTCAGTCAGCCGCCTAACATATTCATTTCAATACTGACGGCCTGTGTTTTATTGAATATTAGGTTCAGGTGGGATGGCTCCCGATCATTAATAAATAAAGAGGTTTGGAATTGGCAAATAACGGGACGTCAGCTTCCTTTTATCAAAGGCAGTTGTTGGTGAGAAAACAGTTGTGTTTCCAAACAGGTTACGCTGAAATAAGGAATTCGTCACGGGTGAGCCGCGCTGTTGAAACCGGCGTTTCAACGGCAGCGGATCTTTTCAATAATGCATTGCCCACCGCGCAGTCAAGGCATTTTTTGGCATCGCAATAATGGCTTTTAAGTTCGAGCAGGGCTTGTGAGTCGCAGGCGCTTTTGTTTACAACACCCAGTTCTGTATAACCATTCGTTACTGAATTCATTTCCGGCTCCAGTTCATCGAGCCAGTTCAATGCCCTGTTCTTAAACAATTCTTCATTATGCAGCAGGCCGTAAGCAAACAGTACGGGCACTACCGAATTGATAATGACCGTATCGATCATCTGGCTGCCCAGCTTTTTGGGCCGGTGAACCGAAGCCTTGTTAAAAGTATAGTGATTGTCCCAGAACAAACTGGCGGTTACCGACAGCCACTCTTTTATATCGCTAAGCCTTACGGTGTCTTTGATAAACGCAAACAGGTGGTTTGAACGATGCAGCAGCATGGCCAGCTGGGCCAGCCTTACTGTTGGAAAATTGACCGGCCGCGTACGCAAAAAGTGAACGGCCTGCCTAACCGGCTGCAGTTTATATTTTGCCTTTAAATGCAGGTACTCACGTTGTAACATAGCCGGGTATTCTTCTTCAAAATCGCCCTCCAGTAACCCGCACTGCCCAAACAACAATGCTTCCAGTTTTGGCAATTGGTTTTTATAGCGGGCCAGCAGCGTAACAGGCAGTGTTTTGGCCAGGGCCTCAAAAGGCTCGAAGTTCAGCACGACGCCAAAGTTGCGCGCCAGCAGCCACCAGAAGGTTTCTTCCCAATGCTGATTGGTTTGTAACAGGAAAGAAAATACCGTTGCCGATTTTCTTTGCATGCGTTCGGCCAGCAGCCGCTCGCGCCAGGAAAACCAGATGATGCGCGAAACATCCTGCACCTGGCTGCCGCAGGCTATAAAACCCGGATTGTTCATCCAGTGCTCATACTGGCTCAATAACATTACAGGTACTTTTGATTGTAAGGAGAAAACGGGGATGCGCGATTCCCTGTTGGGCAGGTCGTTTTCCCAAACCACATGCAAAACCACGTTATCATAGTTGCGATCGAACTGATGGGCATGCCTGAACCAGTCGGAGGTTCTTACATGTAACTCAACATGCCCTACCCATAATGTATTTTCAATTTTGATCTTTGCTTCGAGGAAATCGGGGCCCTGGTTGGTATTATAGCGCCCGGGGTGAATAACCTGGAAGGCATCGCCATTATCGAGCACGCGGCCATCTTTATTAAAATACTGGAATTGCCAGAGGTATTGCAAAAGCCTTTCTGTCATAGCAGTTAGCAATGAAAAATTAAACAATATGCAAATGTTCGGAAACTGAAGAATTTCCAACCTGCATGTTATGCTACTGAACAGAGCGACTTACTAACAGAGATAGTTATCAAAATACTACAAAACAGAACGGATACAACAGCAGACCTTAAAACTTCTAAGATAACAAAAAAATGTGATAATTTGATGATTCGATAATTTGATAATTGAATACACTTCAAAATGCGTGAAGTTTAATTAATTGCGCGAGTCTGCCATGAAAGCATTATCTCATTATCTCATTATCTCATTATCACATTATCAAATTAGCTAATTGAGCCACCACCCTGCTAACAGGTAAGCCCATAACATTATAAAAATCTCCCTGAATTGATTTAATTCCTGTCACCCCTATCCATTCCTGTATGGCATAGGCGCCGGCCTTATCGTAGGGTTTGTATTTATCTACATAAAAAGCGATCTGTTCGCTGGTAAGTGGGTGAAACCACACTTCGGTTATATCGGCAAAGGCTATCTCCCGCTCTCCTTTCAGCAATACCACTCCCGTTATTACCTGGTGTTTGTTGCCCGAGAGGCGGCCAAGGATATCCAGCGCCTCTTCCCTGTCTTTCGGTTTGCCAATGATGTCATTACCCAGCACCACAACGGTATCGGCGGCAATAATGATATTGCCGGCATGGTGCAGCAATTCGTTCTTTTGTTTTACAGCTAACGCTTTTTCGCGGGCTATATGAACCGGCACATCGGGCACCGCCATATCGGGCGGGTAAGTTTCGTCGGTAGACTGCACCATCACTTCAAACGGAATTTCGGCCCATTCAAGTAATTGTTTACGGCGTGGCGATTGAGAAGCCAGTATTATGCGGAAGCCCTTTGTGTTCATGAATACATTTTAAAGAATAGCATCGATAAAATACCGCTGAGCATGATCAGTTTCAACCAGGTGCTTACGGTATGAAAATCGGCCGGTGATACGGCTTTAATAAGTTTTCGCAACAGGATCATTAAGGGAATTATGATCAGCAAACCGCTGTATGCGGCGGCCCACCACCATTCGAAGGGTAAAATATATGCCATCATTATGGCCACTGCGGTGAGCAGTACGATAAGCCAGGTGGCGGTAAATATTTTTGCAGCGTTTATACCCCACACAATTGGCATGGTGCGGCAACCGTAACGGGCATCCCCATTTATATCTTCCATATCCTTAACCACTTCCCTTATCAGGGAAATGATAAATGCAAAGCCGGCGTATAAAAACGTAATGCGCAGGAGTTTCGACGCTTCTACCTGGGCATACAGGTCGGGTCTTTTGATAACCACATAATGAGTAATAAACCCAATAACCAGTATTACCCAGGCGGTAAGCAACGAAATGATCACATTACCGCTCAGTAATTTCTTTTTGAAGTTGGTACTGTAGAACCACAACGCGGCCACACAACCTATATTGGCCGGTATCAGCCACCACACCCGCGTTTTCCAGGCAACATAAGCGCTGAGGGCTACACCTATCCCCGACAACATCAGGTGCCAGATGATGGCCCAGCGGCGTTTGATGATCTTTTCAACTACCAGCTTTTGGGGTTTATTCACCAGGTCGATATTGAGGTCAAAATAGTCGTTGATAATATAACCCGCAGCTGCTATCAATACAGAGGCTGCTATCAGTGTAATAAAAATGGGCGTGGTCAATACAGGCGGCGCCTGTACTTTTTGCAAAATGGGTTCTACAATACAATACTGGAACAGCAATTGGGTAATTGCAATGAACAACAGGTTCACTGAACGTATAAGGCGTATGAAGGCTGCCAGTAGTTTCATGATTAAAATCTCAAATCACAAATCTCAAGACCCAAACAATAAAACATAAATCACAAATCTCAGGATCCAAATAAATTACAAATCTCAAAAATTTGTTTAACGATACCGGGTTTATTTGGGGGCGTTGGAATTGTTTTTTTGGTTTTTTGGAATTGGGTTTTATTTGGATCTTGGGATTTGGTTCTTGTAATTTACCGACTACTAACATCGGTATGCAGTTCCCAATGATCATTCAACTTCAGCACTTTTTCGATCACCTCACGGGCGCAACCTTGTCCGCCCGGCAATAAGGAAATATAGTTTGCGATCTGTTTTATTTCAGTGACCGCATCTGCCGGCGCACAGGACAACCCAACCTGTTTCATTACCTCATAGTCGGGAATATCGTCACCCATGAACAGTACTTCATTCCATTTTAAGTTATGCTGTTTTACATATTCGGCCAGTTTCCCTTTTTTGTCGGTTACCTGCATGAAAACATCGTTTATGCCCAACCGGTTCAGGCGCTGGGTAACGGCATCGCTGGTACCGCCGGAAATAATAATTACCCGGTAGCCTTTTTTAACCGCCAGTTGAAGGGCGAACCCGTCTTTTATGTTCATGCGGCGAACAAACTGCCCGTCATCAAAAACAAACAGCGTACCATCAGTCAGTACGCCGTCTACATCAAAGACGAAGGTAGTGACCTGTTTTAATTGATCTAAAATATTCATGCTCATTGAGTGGGTGCAAAAATAAGCGGAAAATCCCTGTTATGCCAGCGATCGAAGGAAAGAAATGGGTTCGCTGAAAAAAAGGCGGGTTGCTCTTTCCGGGCAGATCACCTTCATTCAGGGCGGCCATCCATAAAAGATGACCTGTTTTAATCAAAAAAGGGTGAGCCGCCATTGAAAGGCGACCCACCCTGATATTAAAAGATCAAATATTATTACTGTTGTTTCTTATTCACATCGGCATATACCAGGTTGGTTTGGGTAACCATGTCGTTCAACACGTTGGTTGCCTCATCGAGGTATGGGTCGTTGCGTAAGATCTTCAACCAGTTTTTGTAACGCTCCAGTTTGGCGGCATCGCCCGCGCCTTCGATGCGCTTCATGTCATCGGCCAAAGGCTCCACATTCGTTTCATGCGGCAGCTTATTCTGCGATTCAATTTGTTTGGCGATAGCCTTGTTCTTTTTCTGTTCTTCCTGGTATTTTTTCAGGTTCAGTGAAACCATTTTATCGCTTTGTTTGGCCAGCCATTCTGCATTATTGTGAATGGTGGTGAACAGGGCATTATTTTTAATCCGTTCTGCGCTGGCTTTTCTGATGGGGTTCAGATCGAGACCGAACTTCCAGCGGTTGTAGTCGGCTTTTTGAATTTCATCCCAGGCCAGTGCATCGGGATTATCTTTCTCCCTGATCTTGGTATACTCGAAAATATCTGGAATGTTCACATCGGCCGATACCCCACGCAATTGGGTAGAACCGCCATTGATGCGATAGAATTTCTGCAGGGTGAGCTTGATGG
>CBIHPC010000074.1:0-23667 GCA_966211305.1 uncultured Niastella sp. | reverse complement strand
CATTTGAGAAACTGACTAAATGATGTTACACGAGGGTTATTTTGCACATCAGGCCTCCCGATTTTTCGGGAGGTTTGTTTTTTGTAACTTTTCAACCCCTTGTTAACTTGTTAACTCGTCAACCTGTCAACTCCCTACAGCGTCTTCATATACTCCATTACCGCCTTCCGCTCTTTCTCCGTTAACTTATCACCAAACGTGTGACCATAGTTGCCATAGCCGGGCGCATCGGTATTGTAAATATGTTTGCCGCCGGGTTTTTCTTCCTTTGCGTATTTCCAGCCCAGCTTTTCATAATCGTATTCCGGGTTATCGAAATCGCGGCTCCAGTACCTGGGTCGAAGATCGCTGTTGAGCAACGCTTCCAGCGTAGGCACCGATCCGTTATGCAGGAATGGCGCTGTAACCCAAATGCCATCGAGCGGTGGAGCAATATATCCTTCAAACGGCTCCAGCCGTGCAGGGTGGTCGCCGCTGGTGAACCAGCTTTGATTAAACCAGTTCACAAACTGCGGACTGCTATAATTGCTTTTATATAATAACGAGTCGGTTTGAATAACAGCTTCGGGGATCAGGAGGTTGGGATACTTCTCGTTTGCGCCATACGTACCGTGGCAGCTGGAACATTTTTTATTGAAGATCCTTTCTCCTTCTTTGGCCAGTTCTGTATTGATAACACCCGGGTATTTGGGCGGTTCAAGTGAATAAATATAGGCCAGCAGATCGGGCATATGGCTGTCTACTTCGTGCGATTCAGCGGTGTCGTTCACCGTTAACAGGTTGGAGGCCATCAGGAAGCGGCCAAAGTCGCCACGGCCGAACCCGTTATAGAACATGGCGTTCTTTTTCTTCAGCAACCACCATGGTGGTACATCGGAGGGAATAACGCCTTCGGGGATCTGCAATTGCGCTTCTTCATTCCATTTAAAAGTTATGGGGTCGCGATGGGCTACCAGTACTGCCGCCAGCCGGTCGGCCGTATTCACGCCTTTGATATCGACGGTGAGGTAAGGGGTAATGGCTTTAGCTACATCAAGAAATGGTTTTGCCGCTTTGTACTTCACATTCGGCGAGGTGAGCTTCAACATGTTCTCTACGGTTTTCAGGTTCTTCAGGCTTGCCTTTCCACTTTCGGTAAAATCAGTGAACGTATTGCCGAGGCCCATTACCAGTTTATTGTCGAACACCTGTGCATGGCATTGCATACAGTTGGGGGCAACAAGTATTTCGCCATTTGGTGCGGTTACCGCTGTATATTCATGAGAAATGCCGGCATTTTTTCCGGTGCGTTCGAGATAATTGGTTTTGCTTTTGCCCATACCTAATTTGAAAAGGCTGTACGGGATCCCGCCTTTTACATAATCGCCGGTTGTGAGGTACTCATAACCTTTTTGCACGTCGCCGCCGGTACGTTGTACGCTGGGCGGAATAGCCACGGGTTCATAACCATTCGTGAGCACACCGGTAAAAGCCACGCCGCTGATAACGATCAGCGCCAGCACCAACCATTTTTTCATCTGAAATCCCCCTTGTTTAATATACTAAGTTACAAAGGAAGTGCTTAGTTGTTAATACCTGATCGCAGATAAGAATAAGAAGTAAATGGCATGATGTAGGATGTATGAAAATTAGGGTAATAATCAAGGACTTAGTGGAATGAACGGTTGGGGATTTTAATTGGAAGAAAGTGTTAAATCGGCAACAGGCAAACGTGAATCATTTCCCATATAGCTCCAGCATTTTCTTCAGATCTTCCAGGGTATTGATCTCATCCGGCGGCTTATCGGTGCGCCAGCGGCTGATGCGGGGGAAGCGCAGGGCCACGCCCGATTTATGACGGTTGCTGGCGGCTATTCCCTCAAAGGCGATCTCAAATACCAGTTCGGGTTTTACGGTTCTTACCGGTCCGAACTTTTCGAGCGAATTCCTTTTAACGAATGCGTCTACCTGTGCAAATTCTTTATCGGTCAATCCGGAATAGGCTTTTGTAAATGGCACCAGTTTGTCGCCATCCCTTACCGCAAAGGTATAATCGGTATACAGGTTACTGCGGCGGCCCGCGCCTTTTTGTGCATACACCATTACGGCATCGATGGTGAGCGGGTCGATCTTCCATTTCCACCAGTCACCGCGGCGACGCCCCACGAGATAAGCGGAGCTTTTCCTTTTTAACATCAATCCTTCGCTATTGATGTTGCGGCTTTGCCCGCGTTGGGAGGTAAGTTCGTCCCAGGTGCGAAACGCAACAACAGGGGAGAGTTGCAGCCAGGACAATTGCAGTGAGGCCACCAGCTTTTCCAATTCGGCCCGGCGTTCCGTTAAAGCGAGGTGGCGAATATCTTCGCCATTCAACTCAAGCAGGTCGTAGGCAAATAGGCCCACAGGCGCTTCCTGCAGATTTTTCTTCGTGATATTCTTTCGCCCGATGCGGGTTTGCAGTACATTGAAGTTGAGCACCTGTCCGTCTTTGTACGGTAAGATCTCGCCATCGATCACCGTGCCGTTCTGCAATATGTTTTGCAGGATGGCGTACTCGGGAAATTTTTCGGTGATGAGGTCTTCGCCGCGGCTCCATACAAAGAGCTGGTCATTTCTTTTTATAACCTGTCCGCGAATGCCATCCCATTTCCATTCAGCCTGCCAGTCGGCCGGTTCGCCCAAATCAGGCAGTGTTCCTTCAAGCGCATAGGCGAGGTAGAAAGGGTAGGGTTTCGAATGATCGGTTTGGGTGCTTTGCTCGCTTAACAATGCTGAGAATGCGGTAGTGGCGGGGTCCCAGTTACCGCTGATGCGGTGGGCAATAACATTGGGATCGAGTTTAACTGTTTTGGCCAGTGCGTTCACCATTAGTTTTTGAGATACCCCCACGCGGAAGGTGCCTGATAACAATTTGTTGAATACAAAACGTTCGCGGCTGTTCAGTTCCTGCCATGATTGTAAGATGAAGGCTTTCTTTTCTTCTTCCGCCGCTTTTTCGAGCTGCTGGAATTTCTCAACATAATAATGAAGCGGGCGGCGGCCCCCTTCCCCCCGGCCCTCCCTGCTTGTAGGGACAGGCTCTCGGGTGGAGGGGGAGAAAGAGCTCTTTTGTTCAGGGATCAGGAGGGCTATCGTTTCCGACAGATCGCCCACCGTATGATAACACTCCTGGAACAGCCAGATGGGCAGGTTCACCAGTTCGGTACACCATACGGCCAGTTGTGTGCCGCTAACGGTGCGGCGTGGCCGGCGCCCGCTGAACAAGGCGATCACCCATACCTTATCTTTTTCATCGCCGTGGAGGAAATACTCAACCAACGCCTGAAGCTTTTCATTTGTTTTGGTGCTGCCGCTTAGCGCGTATATTAGTTGGGCGAATGAATGCATAAGATGTTAATGTGATAATTCGATAATTTGATAATGTGATAATTCTTCCATTTCAGGCGTTCCTGTTATAGCAAAGCACGCGCGAAAGCATCCTCAAAGCGTGTATTCCATTTACACATTATCAAATTATCACATTAGCTAATTGGCTTTCCTCGTCTTCCGTTCCAAACTCCGTTTTCACTTCATGAGCATCAATGCCTGTTTCGTTCAAATACCTGCTGAAGGCTGATTGAAATCCATGCGTGATAAATACTTTTTCTGCGCCCGTTGCTTTTACCGCCTTCAATAATCCATTCCAGTCGGCATGATCGCTAAGGGCAAAACCCGCATCGGCATTTCGGCGGCGCTGGTTACCGCGCACCTGCATCCAGCCACTGCAGATACCTGTACTATGGGGTGTGAACCGCCGCATCCATGAACTGCCGTCTGCCGATGGCGGAGCAATCACCACGCTGCTTTTAAACGTTTCTTTAGGCATGTCTGGTGTTATGCGTTGTACGGCGGGCAATTTCCAGCCGGCCTGTGTTAAGGTCTCATGCACATTCCAGATGGCACCATGTACATAAATGTTGCCTGTAACTTCTTCAACTGCTTTCAACAACCGTTGCGCTTTGCCCAAACTATAACCTATCAGTACGGAAGTTTTACCTGCTACTTCGTTGGTGCGGATCCAGTTTTGAATATCATGATATATTTCCTGTTGCGGCTTCCAGTTGTAAATGGGCAGTCCGAAGGTTGATTCTGAAATAAACGTATTACAGGCGATGGGCTCAAAGTCGCCGCTGAAACCATCGGCTTCGGTTTTATAATCACCGCTCACCACCCATACTTCGCCTTTGTGTTCAACCCGTATTTGTGATGAGCCAATGATGTGGCCGGCCGGATGCAGTGATACCGTCACTTCATTGAAATATATTTTTTCATTCCATTCAACCGCCTGGTAATGGCCGTGACCTAACCGTAGCTGCAATAAAGGCAATGTGTGGCGATGGCAAAGATAGGCCTGGCTGCCGGGGCGGGCATGGTCGCTATGGGCATGGGTGATCACCGCTTTATCAACCGGTTGCCAGGGATCGATGTAGAAATTTCCCTGAGCACAATAGAGACCTTTGTCTGTAAATGAGATCAGTGGCATGAAAAGCTGTTTCAGGTTACAGGGTACGGGGAATACAAAATACAGGTACCGGTTACCAGGTTCCGGGAATACTATTATAACAAAAAAGCCGTGCCACGGTTTCATCCATGATACGGCTTTTCCCCGGTAACCGGGAACGGGTAACAGGTAACTAGTATACTGTCTTTACAACCCCGTCTAACTTCTTTACAAAATACAGCTTTTTGTTTTCGTAGTAGTCGTGGGTCATGGTAGTTCTGTTGATCACTGGTTGAATATCGAATTCACCAAAAAGCATATATTTTTTATCGCTCAGGCTTGAACCGAGGTTGGTGCCGTATAAATTTAATAAATGCGCAAAATGGTACAGGGTTTCATAACCACGGAAAACCATATCCGAAGGGCGCGAGTAGAATGTTGTTTTGAAATTCTCATGTACTGTAGCCGCCAGTTTACCGGTAGGCGCAATATAGAATGCGGTGCTATAGATCACTTCGAGGTTCTTGTATTGCGTTTTCTCAAAATCGATCTGATCCCATGTGGGCATGCCAATCACTACATTCGGGTTTCCGGCATTGCTTAATAATGCCAGTTGCTGGCAAAGCGTTTGCGCGAATGCGGGATCAAGGCTTCCGGCCACGATAATGTTTGGGTTTTCGCTATCGAGGTACAAGTCAAGTTTATCCTTTGTGAAGTTGTCATCGAGTGTTACCCATTTCAACTTCAGTTTTACGGTGGTAGTTTTTTCAAACTCGGTAAAGTAATTTTTTACGCGGTCTTCCAGAACGCCCTTTTTTCTGAATACGATTATGTCCTGTAGAGAATAATTCTTTTGCAGGAACCGGTATATGCCTATGCAATGCGTATACAGGGTGGGGTTGAGAATTACGTAATGCGGGTTATTGGTAACGCTTGCGTCGGCAGGGAGCGTGGCATTGATAAAAGGAATATCCAACGTAGCCGCGAGGTTAGCGAGCCGCAGGGCTTCGGTTGGGTTCACCACACCGATGATAAGATCGGTTGATTTGAATTCTTCGCCTGCCAGCAGCGTGTCAATCTGTTGCTGGGGCGCCTTGATATCATATACATGGATATCGAGTTGAATGCCTTCTTTTTCCAGGGAATCGATAGCCATTTGTGCGCCTTCCCAAAACTCAAGACCAGCGCTGGAATGTTTGGGAAAAGTTTTTGCATCGTACCGGTAATTACCGGTCATGTCAAAGGCTGAGTCGAGATACAGTGGGGTAAAAATCGCAATACGTTGCCGGGCGGCGCTGTCTGTTTTCAACTCCATTGAAGGTTGCTCCATTGTTGCAGCCGGCGTTGTTGTGGTGGTAGTGGCCGGTGTTGGCGTAATTTGAGCAAATGCAGGCGCTACCAGTAACATGGCAAGGCATGAAAGCGATAATACGATCCATTTTTTCATCATAGGGAATGCTTTATAGTCTAAAGTCTAACTGTTGAGATGTCACTAATGTATGCATACCTCGCGAAATTCAGGTTGCCGGTAACCAGTTACCGGTTTCCAGGTCCCCGGAAACCGGCAACCCGGTAACTGATAAGACGGTTACTCCCACTCTATCGTTGCAGGTGGTTTACTGCTTATGTCGTATACCACCCGGTTAATACCTCTTACATTATTGATTATATCAGTCGAAATATGTGCCAAAAATTCATAAGGGAGGTGTGCCCAGTCGGCAGTCATGCCGTCTACGGAGGTTACGGCTCGTAAAGCTACGGTGAATTCATACGTTCTTTCATCGCCCATCACCCCAACGCTTTTTACGGGCAGTAAAATAGCGCCTGCCTGCCAAACCTGGTCGTACAGTTTATGTTCTTTCAAACCCTGCACATAGCGGTGGTCGGCTTCCTGCAGCAACTGCACTTTTTCGGGGGTTATTTCGCCCAGAATACGAATAGCGAGGCCGGGACCGGGGAACGGATGGCGGTTCAGCAGATCGGCGGGAATTCCCAGTTCATGGCCTACGCGGCGAACTTCATCTTTGAACAGGTAGCGTAAAGGTTCTACCAGCTCGAGGTGCATGATATCGGGCAAACCACCTACGTTGTGATGCGATTTGATGGTTACAGAAGGACCATGTACCGAAACGCTTTCGATCACATCGGGGTAAATAGTACCCTGGCCAAGCAGTTCAACCCCTTCAAATGATTTGGCCTCCTGCTGGAAAACCTCTATAAACAAACGGCCGATGGTCTTACGTTTTGCTTCGGGATCGGTTTTTCCCTGCAGCTCATCGTAAAAGAGTTGTTTGGCGTTAACGCCTTTTACGTTCAGGCCAATGGTTTTATAGGTATCGAGCACCTGCCCGAACTCATTTTTACGCAGCACGCCGTTATCGACAAAAATACCGTAAAGGTTATTGCCGATGGCTTTGTGTATAAGGGTTGCGGCAACGGTTGAATCAACACCGCCGCTGAGCGCCATGATCACTTTACGATCGCCGATCTGTTTTCTGAGGTCATTTACCGTATCGGTGATGAAGTGGGCGGGCGTCCAGTCCTGTTTGCAGCCGCAGATATTTACGAGAAAGTTTTTGATGATCTTTTTGCCTTCTACCGAATGGTACACTTCGGGGTGGAACTGTACACAATACAGCGGGTTGGCTTCACCGTTCTTTTTGAAGGCGGCGAAAGGAATGCTGTCGGTAGTAGCCAGCACATTGAAACCGGTGGGCATTTGCAATACGGAGTCGCTATGGCTCATCCAAACCTGCGACTGATCCATTACGTCTTTCAGCAGAACGTCGTCGGTTTGTTTGTGCATAAGGGCGCGACCGTATTCGCGTTTGTTACTTTTGGCAACCTGTCCGCCAAATTGTTTGGCGGTTAACTGGGCGCCATAACAAACACCCAGAACGGGCAGTTGCTGGTGCAGGGCTTTAACATCTACTTCCGGGGCATTGGGATCGTTCACCGAGAAGGGGGAACCCGACAGGATTATACCTTTCAGCGAAGGATCTATTTCAACTTTTTTGTGGAAGGGAATTATTTCGCAATACACGTTGGCCTCCCGGACGGCCCTGGCAATCAATTGGGTATACTGACTGCCGAAATCGAGAATAAGAATCTTTTCCGTCATGGTGGTGCGAAGGTAAGAAAATACGGCTTAAAGCTAAAAGGCGAATAAAGCTGTAAGCGAATACAGCCTACAGCCTAAAGGCGAAAGCGAATACGGCTGTAAGCTATAAGCTATAAGCGAATACAGCCTAAAGTCTAAAGCCTAAAGGCGAAAGCGAATACAGCTACAAGCTGCAAGCCAATACAGCCTAAAGCCCAAAGGCGAAAGCCGAAAGCAAATACAAAATACAGCTTCACGTTGCACGCAAAATTCAGAAAGACTTATAGCCGGATCTCAAAAACAGCGAGCCCCTCTATGCCTTTATGCCTCTTTGCCTTTATGCCTTGTTCCCTGTTCCCTTTTATTAAATTAATCCGCTATTCGTCAACCTTTTACTGTAACATTTTTGCGGCTGCTGCGTCAAATGAAACAAAAACCGGTTAATTTGTACTACTTAACAATCTTAAACCAGTCAATATGAGAAAATGGGCCCTTTTAATTGTAATCTCCTCTATGCTGGCGACCGGCTGTGGTTTTGCCGGTAAACGCATCAAAGGAAACGGGCAAATAACCACCGAAAACCGGAATACCGGCAGCTTTGCCGGCGTTTCCTCCCATGGGTCTTTTGATGTATATGTGTCTATAGGCAACACCACCTCGGTAAAAATTGAAGGGGAAAGTAATATTTTGCCTTATATCGAGACTTATATTGATGACGATAACTCCCTCCGCATACAATCGAAAAAGGGCGTATGGCTGAGTACCCAAAAACCGGTAAAAGTATTTATTACCGCACCCCGGTTCGGAAAAATATATTCCATAGGCTCGGGGGCTATCATCGGCGAAACACCCGTTGCCGATTCTACCAAACTCGATCTGCAGGTAAGAGGCAATGGCCGCATAGAACTGGATGTTGACGCCCCGGAAGTGCTGACGGTGCTCACCGGCAATGGCAGTATTAAACTAAAAGGCCAGTCGAAAGATTTTGAATGTAAGGTACAGGGCAATGGAAATGTGAAAGCATTCGGTCTGATGGCCGAAGAAACAAATGTGAATATCCTTGGCAACGGCGATGCGGAAGTATATGCCAGTGTAAAGCTCGATGTAACTATTGGCGGTAATGGCAATGTTCGTTATAAAGGGAACGCGCAGCCTTCTACCCATATCACCGGTAACGGGAATATTAAACAGGTGCAATAATTACATAAAACCATATAACCGAAACCAGTTATGAAGAAGATCACTGCTGTTATATTAGCCATAACCATTCTCGGCGCCTCCTGTATATGGCATGGCCGTAGGGTTAGAGGGAATGGTAAATTAACGTCTCAAAGCAGGCCCATTGGCGATATCAATGGGGTAGAACTGCATTCTTCTTTTGATGTGATCCTTGCCGAAGGCAGTCCGTCGAATGTAAAAATAGAAGCTGAAGAGAACCTTATTCAATATATAGATCTGCATGTTGTAAATGGCGTTTTGAATATTGAAGCGGAAGACAATGTTTGGTTGCGGCCAAAAAGAAAGATAAAGATATTCGTTACCTCGCCTTCTTTCAACCGGATAGAAAATACCGGTTCGGGCAATATTACGAGCCAGACAAAGCTATCGAGCGATTCGCGAATAAATATCGACGTTACAGGCAGCGGCGATCTGAACCTCACCCTGGATGCACCTGAAGTGACAGCCAGTGTAACCGGCAGCGGTAATGTAAAACTTTCAGGCGAAACCCAAAAGTTCACCGCAGATGTTACCGGCAGCGGCGATATCAGGGCCATGAATTTACTGGCCGAAGAATCGAATGTGGAGTTAACCGGCAGCGGCAATGCCGATGTGTATTCCAGTGTGAAAATGGCTGCCAGCATTACGGGCAGTGGCGATATCCGTTATAAAGGCGGCGCAGAGATCGTATCTAAAAGTATTTCCGGCAGCGGCGATTTAGAAAAAGTTGATTAGTTATTCAGTTTCAAACTAAATAACTTATAGATCCACATATTTCACTCTTATCCAAATGTCCCGGTTTCTACCCTTGTCATCAGTACAGGAAATTTTAACCGGTCCTTCCCCGGGAATAAAGAACTGGCGGTTGTGCGCTTCCCCGGCTTTATAGAACTGGTTGTTTACATACCAGTATACCTTATGTACATCATTGCCTACATTACAGGAAAGCTGTAAAGGCTCCGGGTTTTTTTTGCTGATGAAATATTCCGAACCGTTGCGGGGCGAAGTAATGGCCGGTCCGCCTTCTTTGAACACGCGCTCACAGGCCGGGTTATGCGGCGGCATCTTTTCATATACAATATGCCTTTCTTCATAATAGTGCTGCATTTCGGGCGATACGGTGCGGAACCATTTCTTTTTATATCCATTGCCCGGCTGGCAGGTTTTGCAATACGACATTTTATCATCGGCCGACAGCGCCACCTCCTGCATGTTATCGCATAACCGACTGGTTGAGATCAAAGGAATAAAATAATCGGTTAGGGTATTCTTACAATGTTCGCCGGGCGGCATACCCGTTTCGGAACATACCATCCTGATGTCGCAGTCCTTTGGCTGGGTAAACCATTCTTCATCGCTGTCGTAATCGATGGTATTGAAAATTTTGAACAATAACGGAGTGGCTATATTGGCGCCGCTTAACTCTGGAATGCCAAGTGCCGAGAAGTTGCCCGTCCAGATACCTACCGTATATTTTTTATTATAGCCAATGCTCCAGGCATCGCGGCGGCCATAGGAGGTGCCGGTTTTCCAGGCGATCTTGGGCATGTGCTCTGTGCTTTGCCAGTTCAATGGGAAATCGGGCCGGTTAACTTTTGATAAGATCTCATTGATCATGAAGTTGGCGGCGGGCGTCAATATCTTTTCACCCTGGCCGCGTTGCTGAAAAGTATCCTGCGTGTACCGGGGCGAAACAAAGCGTCCGTTATTGGCGAAGATCGAATACAGTCCGGTCAGTTCTTCAAGCGTGGCGCCGCAGCCGCCGAGGATCAGCGACAAACCGAGTTTACGCTGGTCTTTTTTGATCTGTTGAAAATTACAGGCAGCCAGTTTATCTACAAAGGGATCTTTGCCCAGCCACTGTAACCCTTTTACCGCAGGAATATTGAGTGAATGTTCCAGCGCATATTCCATGGTCACGTACCCATTGAATTGTTTATCGTAATTCTCCGGCGCATAGCCGTTATAATTCACCGCTACGTCGGTGATGATGGCCTTTGGCGTCATGAAGCCTTCGTCGATGCACAACCCGTACAATAGCGGTTTCAACGTACTGCCGGGCTGGCGAATGGCTTTGGCGCCGTTCACCTGTCCGGCATCGATGGTATCGGTGAAATTGGCCGAACCAACGTAGGTGATCACATTATGCGTTTGATTATCGATTATGATCACCGCCGCATTGCGGATATTTTTCAGCGTGAGAATGCGAACATAGTCAGCTACCAGCTTTTCAGTTTTTAACTGGGTATTTAATTCAATATTGGTTTTTATGATGTTGCCGCCCTGTTGTTTCAGTTTAAGGGCAAGGTGCGGAATAAGCTTTGGCACTTCGCCGCGGGTAGCGGTCAGCGGTTCGCTCAACGCATCGGCAATTTCTTTTTGGGTGAACACTTTCTCTTTCGCAAACTGTTGCAGCCAGCGGTTGCGTTCCCGAACGATGCGGTCATTGTGTTTTCCCATTACCAGTGAGGAAGGGCGGTTGGGAATAATTGACAGCGCTGTGATCTCGGCAAGGGAAAGGTGATCGGGACTCTTTTTGAAATAAAGAATGGAAGCCGATTTTACGCCTTCGATATTGCCGCCGTAGGGTACCAGGTTCAGGTATAGTTGCAGGATCTCGTTCTTACTGTATTTTAATTCCAGTTGCAATGCGCGGAACATTTCAACCAGTTTATTAACGTAGGTGCGGCTCTTTGGTTCCAGCGCCCGGGCTACCTGCATGGTTATGGTGGAGGCGCCGGATGTGCGTTTCAGGCGAAAAATGTTTTTGCCAAAAGCGCGCATGATGGCCAGGGCGTTCACGCCGGGATGCGAGTAAAAGTACCTGTCTTCTTTTTCAATAATGGTTTTACGTAACAGGGGGGAAATTTCTTCCAGTTCGGTCTTCATTCGCCATTTCTGATCGGCGGTAAGATAAGCATGCACTACTTCGCCTTTACTGTCGGTGATAATTGTGGAGTATTCAATTTTATCCGGAACCGGAAATACCCAGTTAAGTGTGAAAAATAGTAAACACGTCGCTGCCACGGTGATCAGCAGGCGTTTGCCGTATTTAAGCGTTTTTCTGGTTGCGGGTTTACTGCGGCTCCAGGTTGCTACACGATCGTACCAGGTATGTATTCTTTCGCGCCATTGCGCTTTTGTGCGCATATTCTGCTTGCTTTACTTTAATAACAAATTAACAGACCGGGTGAATAAATTGATTGTAACTTTCCGTTACAATTTTCAATTTTATGGCTTTGTCAAGCCTTCCTCCTTAGTTTCCCTGCTAATTTCCGGTTTTCTTTCTATCAACAAAAGGAACAGTATAATATTTAATTCCTTCTTTGTATTTTAACGCCCAATACCCCGCCTGAATTGTTGATCGGTAAGGGTGGGCATAATCACGCCAAATACTTTAACCCTATATGCGTAAGTCCCTGTTCGCGCTGATTACAATAGGGGTGTCTGTTGTGTTCATAATAGCCGCCTGTAATCGTAGTGCAGTTTCTCTGAGTTATACCAATGCCAAAGGTGAAGTGCAATCCCTCGGTAACCTGGTTTTCCGTTTCGATAAATCCCTTGTTCCCGATTCGCTGTTAAACCGATGGGATTCTACCGAATATATTTCTTTTGAACCAAAGATCCCCGGGCGTTTCCGCTGGGAACATCCCGATGAACTGGTGTTCTCGCCGGCGCAGCCATTGTCGCCCGCTACCAGTTACCAGGCCTCGCTTCGCGGCGATCTGCTCGACCACAGCAAATACGGCAAACTCGATAAAAGCGAAGCCATCAGTTTTTTCACACCCTACCTGCAACTGGATAATGCCAATGTAACCTGGATGCTGGCCGATCAGCATTCCACTACCCACTATCCGCAGGTTGACCTGTATTTTAATTATGCTATCAGTCCGGCCGTAATAAAAGATAAAATGAAGCTGGAACTGAATGGTAAACCACTTACCTATAAAATAGTGACCGAAGGCCCCGATAGCAGGGTTTCCTTACGTATTTCAGGGTTGAAAGTAGAAGATAAGGACCTGGATGCTAAAGTGAGCTTCGAGAAAGGACTGGTACCCGATGGCGGGGTTAACGGTACCAAAGAAGCCATCGAGAACAAAGTGTTCATTCCTTCGCCATTTAATCTTACTATCAACGATGTTCATGCCGAACATGATGGGTTGAACGGTACCGTATATGTACGTACCAGCCAGCAGGTCATCATGAACAATGTGGCCTCGCTGATAAAGTTTAACCCTGCAGTAAAGTTTACGGTTGAACAAACCGATGATGGCTTCAGTGTAAGCAGTGATCAATTCAATGCCGATAAAAGTTATGTGTTCACCATTGCCAAAGGCCTGAAAGGCCGGATCGGTGGTGAATTGCGCGAGCAATATGATAATAATATTGCATTTGGCGAGTTGGAGCCTTCCTTACGTTTTGGTAACAGCAAAGCTGTTTACCTGAGCGCGCTCGGTAACCAGCATATTGAAGTGCGCGTAACCAATATACCCAAAGTAAAAGTGATCATTTCAAAGATCTACGAAAGCAACCTGCTGGCCGCACAACGATATGGATACAGTCCCAAAGATGCCAGAGGGTCATCGGGCGAAGAAGATGGAGAATATTATTACGGCGGCGATTATTACAATAACAGCGATGTTTCGTTCGGCGATGTGATTTACGAACAGGAGATAGATACCCGTTCATTACCCAAATACGGCGGCAGCCGGTTGTTCACTTTCAATGTTGAAGACCGACTGCCCGATTTTAAAGGAATTTATCATATTAAAATTCGCTCGGCTACCGATTACTGGATCAGCGACAGCCGGTTTATTTCGAAATCTGATATCGGTTTAATTGCCCGAGAAGGAAAAGATAAACTGTTTGTTTTTGCCAATTCCATTAAGACCGCACAACCGGTGAACGGGATGAACGTAGTGGTGTATGGTAACAATAACCAGGTACTGGGTACCGGTGCTACCAATGCCGATGGGGTGGCCGAAGTGGTATTCTCGCGTAAAGAGTTTGCCGGCTTTAAACCTGCGATGGTCATTGCCAAAACCGCTGACGATTTCAACTACCTGCCTTTCAGCAATACCAAAGTAAATACATCGAGGTTTGAAGTGGGTGGGAAACGCGCCAACAGCACGGGGTTTGACGCGTTCATTTATGCCGAACGCGATATTTACCGCCCCGGTGAGAAAGTGAATTTCGCCGTTATCCTGCGCGACAGGCAATGGAAATCGCCGGGCGAACTGCCGGTGAAGATGAAGTTCCTGCTGCCCAACGGTAAAGAGTTGAAGAACTTCCGCAAAACATTGAATGCACAGGGCGCTACAGACGGCGATGTAGATATTTCTGAAGCGGCTATCACCGGTAGTTATACGCTGGAAGTGTATACCTCGAACGATGTATTGCTGGCAAGCAAGAATTTCAGCATCGAAGAATTTGTGCCCGATCGTATTAAGGTAACGGCGCAGCTCGATAAAACAGCGCTCGAACCCGGACAAACCGCCAACTTCTCAGTGAATGCGGTTAATTTCTTTGGGCCGCCGGCTGCCAATAGAAATTACGAAACTGAAATACAGACGAGCGCTGCTTATTTCGGTGCGAAAAAATACAACGGCTTTGATTTCGGCCTCGAGAACCAGGGCATGTCGTTCGATAAAGTGGTGAAGGAAGGCAGTACCGATGAGAATGGTAATGCAAAACAGACCTTCGACGTGCCGGCTTTGTTTGCCAACAAAGGGTTATTAAAAGCGACGTTCTATGCTACTGTGTTCGATGAAACCGGCCGCCCGGTAAGCCGTAGCGCTTCTGCCAATATCTATACACAAAAAGTATTCTTTGGTATAGGCAGCGATGGATACTGGTATTATCCGCTGAACCAGGCGGTGAAGTTCCCGTTGATTGCGCTCGATAAAGACGAGCATGTGCTGAATGGCGCCAGGGCCGAGGTGAAAGTGATAAAACATGAGTACCGTACCGTGCTTACCAAATCGGGCAGCTATTTCAGGTATGAATCGCAAAAGGATGATAAGGTAGTGGCCAACCAGCATATCACTATCAGCGGAGAAAGTGCTTATTATCCGTTTGTTCCCCGTTCGCCCGGTGAATATGAGATACGCGTAAGTATCCCCGGCGCTACCAGCTATGTAAGCAAAAGCTTTTACAGTTATGGATTCTGGGGTGGCGATAATGCTTCGTTTGAAGTAAACACAGAAGGTAACATCGATATTGCAGCCGATAAAACTATATACGAAGCAGGTGAAAGCGCTAAGCTGTTGTTCAAAACGCCGTTCAGCGGCCGCATGCTGGTAACTATGGAAACCGATAAAGTGGTTTCGTACCAGTATGTAAACGTAGAGAACCGCACCGCCTCGGTTGATCTTAAAGTAACAGCCGAGCATTTACCAAACGTGTATGTTACGGCCACGTTGATAAAACCACATGATGTAAGTGAAGTTCCGTTAACGGTAGCGCATGGTTACAAAAGCCTGAAAGTAGAAGAGAAGAACCGGAAGATCAATGTAGAAATAGTTGCGCAGAAATCGGTTCGTTCACGTACGCACCAGAAAGTAACCGTAAAGGCCGCGGCTAACAGTTATGTAACGCTGGCGGCGGTTGATAACGGGGTATTGCAGATAACTGACTTCGATACGCCGGATCCTTACGATCACTTCTATGCTGCCAAAGCGCTTGAAGTGAATGGATATGATCTGTATCCGCTGTTATTTCCCGAACTGAAGGCTACGCTGAGCAGTACGGGTGGTGATGGTGATCTGGAGATGAGCAAACGTACCAACCCCATGCCGGCCAAACGTTTCAAGGTCGTTTCTTACTGGAGCGGAACTACAAAAACGGGTTTAGACGGCGATGCAGCGTTTGAGTTTGATATTCCGCAGTTCAGTGGTGAAGTGCGGTTGATGGCCGTTGCGTACAAAGATGAAAGTTTTGGTAGCAGCGAAACCACTATGACCGTTGCCGACCCGCTGGTGCTGAGCACGGCATTGCCGAGGTTTTTAAGCCCCGGCGATACGGTGAATGTGCCCATCACTATAACCAATACAACAAAGAACCCGGCATCGGCCACTGCTTCGCTGAATGTGAGCGGCCCGTTGAGTGTGCTGGGTGATAAACAACAATCGCTCACTATCAATAGTAACAGCGAAGGGCAGGCCATCTTCCAGGTGGTAGCGGCGCCTGCTGTTAATACGGGCAAAATAAAAGTGGAAGTAAAGGGACTGGGTGAGCAATTTACCGATGAAACGGAGATCAGCATTCGTCCGGCTTCGCCGTTGCAGGTGGTCACAGGCAGCGGTTCGTTTACCGGCGGCAATGTACAACGCGTAAATATTCCGTTGAATGATTTCCTTCCCAACAGCACCGATTATCAACTGGTTATAAGCCGAAACCCCGCACTGGAATTGGGTAAACAGTTGCGTTACCTGGTTTCTTACCCGCATGGTTGTACCGAGCAAACCATTTCAACTGCCTTCCCGCAATTGTATTATGGCGACCTGGTTGATCAAATGCAAACCAATAAATCGGGCAAGGCCAGCGCCAACTGGAATGTGCTGGAAGCCATTCGCAAAATAAAAATGCGGCAGTTGTACAATGGCGCCGTTACCCTGTGGGATGGAGAAGGCTCAGAGCATTGGTGGGCAACCGTGTATGCAGGGCATTTCTTACTGGAAGCGCAGAAGGCCGGGTTCGAAGTTGACAAGAGTGTGCTGAACGGAATTCTCAACTACCTGAACAATCGGTTGAAGAATAAAGAAACGGTTCTTTATTATTATAATCAAAGCCAGAACAAAAAGATAGCACCGAAAGAAGTTGCGTACAGTTTGTATGTGCTGGCATTGGCGGGCAAACCCAATGTAAGCGCCATGAACTATTACAAATCGAATGCGGCGCTGCTGAGCCTTGATTGTAAGTACCTGTTGAGCGTGGCTTATGCTGTAGCCGGCGATAAAGCGAAGTTCCGCGAATTGCTGCCCGGGTCATTCAGCGGTGAAGTATCGGTAGCGCAAACCGGCGGCAGTTTCTATTCAGATATCCGCGATGAAGCTATTTCGTTGAACGCGTTGCTGGATGCCGATCCATCCAATGCGCAGGTACCTGTAATGGCCACACATGTGAGCAATAAATTAAAACAACGTCAGTGGTACAGTACACAGGAATGTTCGTTCAGTTTCCTGGCAATGGGTAAAATGGCGCGGGCCGCCAATAAGGCAACGGTTTCTGCCGACGTAAAAGTGGGTGGCAGAACGGTTGGAAGCGTATCAACCAGTGCGCTCAAACTTACCGCCAAACAACTGAATGGAACCAATATCGAGATCGCTTCGAAAGGCGAAGGCCGTTTGTATTATTACTGGCAAAGCGAAGGCATCAGCGCCAGCGGAGCTTATAAGGAAGAAGATAACTATATTAAAGTGCGCCGTCATTTCTTCGACCGTTATGGCCGTACTATAGATGGAAATTCATTTATGCAGAACGACCTGGTTATAGTGCAGATAACGGTAGATAAAAACTATAATGGGGCGGTAGATAATGTGGTGATCACAGACATTTTACCGGCAGGGTTCGAGATCGAGAACCCGCGCACGAAAGAGATCCCGGGTATGGACTGGATAAAAGATGCAGCAACGCCTGTGGCGCTCGATGTACGTGATGATCGTATTAATTTGTTTGATGATCTGAGGTATAACAGGCAGGTTTACTATTATGCCGTACGGGCGGTTTCGCCGGGTAATTACCGCATGGGCCCTGTAAGCGCCGAGGCCATGTATAATGGAGAATATCATTCTTACAATGGGGGTGGGGTGATCAGGGTGAGTAAGAAGTAGGATTTAAGTTTAAATATGGACGTGCCATCTGCAGCCGCGGATGGCACTTCTTTTTTCCCGATATTTGTTGATACCCATACCACAAAAATGCCAGCGCCTTTACTTCAAATAAATAACCTGCAGGTAGACTTCGTCACTGAGATCGGCACTACAACTGCGGTGAACAATATTTCACTCACCGTGAACCGTGGCGAGATAGTGGCCATCGTAGGCGAATCAGGTTCTGGTAAGTCGGTTACCTCATTGTCTGTGCTGCAATTATTGCCAAAACCACCGGCGCGTTATACCACCGGCGAAATTCTTTTTTCTGTAGATGGCGAAGAACCGGTAAACCTGTTAACGCAAACCGCTGAACAAATGCGCGCCATTCGCGGAAACCACATAGCGATGATCTTTCAGGAGCCAATGACCTCCCTGAATCCCGTATTTACCTGCGGGCACCAGGTGCAGGAAGCATTGCGGCTGCATTTGAAGATTGGTAAAAAAGAAGCAAAGCAAAAAACGATCGACCTGTTCAAACAGGTACGGTTACCCAATCCTGAAATGTTATACCGCCGGTATCCGCATCAATTGAGCGGCGGGCAAAAACAACGGGTGATGATCGCGATGGCGATGAGCTGTGAGCCTTCCTTACTGATCTGTGATGAGCCAACAACAGCGCTCGATGTTACGGTGCAAAAGACCATTCTGCAGTTAATAAAAGAGTTACAGCAAAAGCGGCAGATGGGCGTTATTTTTATTACACATGATCTTGGTGTGGTAGCAGAAGTGGCCGACAGGGCAGTGGTAATGTACCGCGGTGAAATTGTTGAATCGGGCCGGGTAGCGGATCTGTTCACCAACCCGCAGCATCCCTATACAAAAGGATTGCTGGCCTGTCGCCCGGTTTTGCATCCCAAAGGTGAAAGACTGCCCATTGTCAGCGACTTCCTTGAAAATAACCGCACGTTTGATTTGCACCGTTATACCCAGGCTGCGGTTCAACCGGCTGTTGAAAAACAACCTGATGTTGTTAGGCCGCCCTTTATTCAGGTATCGCGACTGAACGTTTGGTTCCCTTCGAAGAAAAACCTGTTGGGCAAACCGCTTGAATATGTAAAGGCGATCGATAATATCCGTTTTGAAATATACAAAGGTGAAACGCTGGGGCTGGTGGGTGAGTCGGGCTGCGGTAAAACAACGCTGGGCAGAACATTGCTGGGGCTTATTCAGCCAACTTCCGGCTCGGTGTATTATGACGGTACCGATCTGTCGAAGATCGATGCCGGCACCATGAAGGAAATGCGTAAAGACATTCAGATCATTTTCCAGGATCCGTATTCTTCCCTGAACCCCCGGTTAACGATCGGGTCGGCCATTGCGGAACCGCTAAAGGTGCATAAGATCATCAACAGCAGTACGCAGCGGAAGGACAGGGTTGTGGAGTTGCTTGAAAAAGTGAACCTGAAGGCGGAGCACTTCAATCGCTACCCGCACGAGTTTTCGGGCGGTCAGCGGCAACGGATCGTTATTGCGCGGGCACTGGCGTTAAACCCTTCCTTTATTGTTTGTGATGAATCGGTATCTGCCCTCGATGTAAGCGTACAGGCGCAGGTGCTGAACCTGCTGAACGACCTGAAAGCGGAAATGGGTTTTACCATCGTCTTTATTTCACATGACCTGTCGGTAGTACGATATATCAGCGACCGCATAATGGTGATGAATAAAGGAAAGATAGAAGAGATAGGGGATGCGGAGCAGGTGTATTTCGATCCGCAGAAAGAATATACCAGGCAGTTAATTGAATCTATACCGAAAGGAAGATGAGTTTGTTGTTTGTTGTTTGTGGTTTGTAGTTGATTTATGCGGAACGCCTGATCAATTGCCTGCTGAATTTTTATGCTGCCGCCATTGATCCGTTGGTATATAACGTGCGAGCTTAACCACAAACTACAAACCAAAAACCACAAACCGCTAAAAGCAACTATCTCTAAGCATCTTCATATATACTTCTCCTTTTTCTCTTGCAAACTGAATATTCCGCCGGGGTATTTCTTCGGCATTGCCATAGAACTGTACGGCTTTGCGGATCTGTTCTTCACGTAAAAAATGTAACATGGGGTAAATTGACCGGTTGGTGTAATTGGCCGGATCATCGGGGGCGCTGCCTTCGAACTGGTATAACGGATGAAAGGTGGCCAGTTGGTAAATGCCTTCATAGCCCTTTTGCTGTAACAGCTTTTCGGCAAATGCAATTAATTGCAGGTAGTCGTCGAACTCATGGAAAGCATTGGGAAAGACCAGCAGGGTAGTAGCGATGTTTTTATCGCGGTCGAGCCGTTTGCATTCTTTCAATATTGCTTCGCGCGCATCGGTGCGTTTGGCGCTGTGCTCAACCTGGTAATGAATGGCATTGTTCTTAAATTCCCGGTTGGCAAAGGGACAGAAGTTGAGTCCTATTACGATTTTTTGTATCCAGTTCTTTGTTTGTTCTATGATCTGTTGGTCATTTGCCATGGGGTAAAGGTAAGTTGATAAGTTGACAGGTTGACAAGTTGACAAGGCCCTACTTTGAACTTCGCGATAAAATGCAAAAGCCCTGTTGTATTGTATTTAACTTGTTAACTCGTCAACCAGTTAACACGTCAACTAATCCCGGTACCGCTGGCTCTTCACCATCTCTGACAAATAATTCCTGTATAAACTGAATGAGCGCGCATCGTAGAATACCGAAGCGCTGCTGCGCCGGGCATACAACATTTCCTTCAGCATTTTTTGCAACTGCTTCTTAACCGGTTTGTCCGGGTCGAGCTGTCGTTCTTCTTCCACCGATGTGAAATCATTATTCTTTACATCGATGGCATCTGCTTTTTCGGGTTGCATACCGGCAGAGGCTACCTGCCAGGCAATATCGTCGCGCATGCGTTTGTATTTGAAGAAGTATACATAGCCTTTTTTCTGTTCGTATGTTACCGGAAGTTTGTCGATGAAGATCAGCGTGTCGATCTTATCGTAATTGGTAAGCGATTTTACGATCAGGCTTCTTGAAATGTCGAGCTGGTTCAAGTATTGTTTCGGGAATTTATCCGTCATCCTGATTGTTTCCAGATCTGTATACAGCTCGCTGCGGTATTCATCGAGCTTCGCATATTGGGTGAACAGGGAATCGGGCACTCGATGCCTGTTGCGCAGTAAAAGTATAAAGGTGTTGTAAAGCAGCCGCCTGTCCTGCGTGGTTTGCAGTTGTTCAAAAAAGCTTTGAACGCCCGTATTTTTATTATAGAACGGTAATAACAGAATGGCGTACCGGTCGAGCTCGGCATTGCCGGCATCGGATACCTGGTCCTCGTCTTCCTCATAACCGGGAAAGATTGAAATGGTGGGTGAGGCATCCTTGCGGGCTGCTTTTTCCATTTTTGCCTTATTCTCTTTGGCAAGTTGTTTTTTCAATAACTGTTTGGCCTCGAGATATATTTTGGGAAAGCTGGTTTCATAGTCAGCCGTTTTCAAATAACCGCTATCGACCATAGTCACAAGCAGGTTCCTGACTTCGTTGCGGTAGTCGTCGATATCCATTAGTTGTAAAATATCGGGAAATACGACCCTGGTAAGAGATAGGGTGTCGAACAGAGGCGACCAGCGGCCATAGTAAGTGTTTCTTTTGCTTCGGCCTGCGATGGTGTAGTCGACATACACCGATGGCATCCTTAATGGGCGGGCGTACGAATAATCTTCGTCCATAATGGGCGGTTCCTGCAATACCAGTTCTTTGAAAGTGAGGAAGGCGGCCTTTGTACGTTGGTTGAGCAATGCGTTTAAAATAGCCGATTGCCAGTCGGCCGTGTCTTTCACTTTCCAGTACAGTGTTGCGAGGTAGGGCGTAATGCTGCTGTCTTTCTGCCGGCCCAGGCTCTCGATGAAAAATCTTTTCAATACCAGGTAATCTTTCATGTTCCAGTTGAGCGAATCGATCGCATTTTTCAGCAGCGGTACATCAAGTGAGTCGAATGCCACCTGGTATATTGATTTTCGTGCGTTTTTTACTGTTATGGAGTCTTTGCTGAACAGGTCATTTATAAACCGTTCCGATTTTCGCACAAAAAGCGATTCGCCTTTCAGCGTGTCGGCCGGTTTAAAACTATTGAAGAAGCTGGAGAGCAACACACTTTGTTGGCTCAGCGTATCGGTAAGCGTTGAAATGCTGAAGAAATGCCCGTTTCGATAGAACAGCCTGGCGATAATGAGGCGGCTGCTATTGGTATCGGTCAGTTGCACATCGCGGCAGCTCATGCCATTGGGCAGCGCGTATTGTTTGTCTTGTTTTATAATGAAGGTGCTGTCGCCAAACCAGGTATTTACCGAAGCGTTCTTCCAAAGTGTTGAACTATCGCTTTTGTAGCTGTATTGCGGCACCCTGAAATGTGTAACGAGTATTTTTTCTCCAATGGTATCGTTGCCTATCAGCCGCGTACCGAATGCGGGCAGGCTGAAATCCTCCCCATCGTCATCGACCAACCCGCGTGATAATTGCGCCCATTCTTCCATATCTGTTCCGTCGTTTTTCTTGTTGTCTTCTGCATATACGGGCGAGGTAACGGAAATGTGCAGGGTGGTATCGGTGCGTGGTTTTGGCGCGGAATAAACGAAGGGCGTAATCGCAAATGACTGCAGAAAACGCTGTGTGTTCGGGTTGTCGTTTTTGTGATTGGCTATAACAACATAATACAGGGGGCCCTGGATCACATATTTTACACTGCTGAAGCTGCCGTCTTTGTGTTTGAATTTGCTTTCAAGGGCGGGGTAACCGTTAACCGTGAGGAACCTTCGGCTAAGTTGTTTATCGATGAACTGCGACCAGGCATAACTTTCATCCATCAGGTTCAGCTCAAAGCTGTCTTCCTCGATGAAAGTATAGTTGTGCAGGTTCGCCTTCATAACGAGATAGCTGTTGCCTGTTGATTCGTCGCGGGCGGCATATTCGAGCCGGTCGGTACCAAAGCCATTGTCTTTTAACAGCGAAGGCGTATGGGGCACCTGTATGCTGAACCCGCCGGTGGGCGGTTGCCAGGTTTGCCAGCTGGCCGTGGTATATTCTTTCAGTTTTATAGAACCGAAAAACTCGTGGGCTTCGTTGCCGGTATTTATGTAATCGCCATTGCCGCTCATTTTGAACAGGATAACCTCAAAGGGAGTAACGAATACCTGGTAACGCTGGTGATCGCCGCGGCGGGTGCGGTTAATGATATCGAGGCCTTTGTACCCGTTCTTCGTTATGGGTGTTTTCTTCAGGATCTTACCGGGAATGTTCTCATATAACAGGCTGTCGATCTTTTTGAGCACCTGATCGCTGTTATGTCCCCACGAAAGACTGTTTGTTTTTATGCGGGTAACCATGTAATAGGCGCCGTTCACCAGATCGGCATACTGCACAACGTCCATCCCGTTCCAGTCGGTAAAGCGATAGAATTTTTTGCCGGGAATGGAAACCGTATAGAAACCATCGTCGCCCGATTGGGTGGTGAAGGGGTTATTGATCCTGATCCTGTCGACCGTTTCTTTTTGCAGGCTGTTGCGATCGTCCATGCGCACCGGTCGCATGGTATAGCCTTTCTGCCGCAGCAACTCGATGACGCCGCGTTGGCCGGGCAGGTGGGCGGCGCCCACGCCTACGAAGAGCGACATTTTTCTTATAATGGAATCTATATTGTTCGCCTGTATTTCGTTGCGTTTGTAAAGGAATTTCTCCTGGAAGGCATCTGAAAAAACGGTGAGGCTTTCCAGTGAGTCGAGCAGATCGAGATCGCCTCTGCGATATGCGTCTTCCACTTTCTTAGGGTTGGTCATCATGCCTTCGTAATCGTAGCTTCTTCTTTTTTTATTCTGATCGCGCAGCATGGCTTTGTAGGCTTCCATTACCAGCCGTTCGCTTTCCTGGAAATTTTCGACCCCGCTTACCCGTTTGCCGAGCTTTTTGCCGATCTGGAAAATGTACATGTCGAGGAATGTATCTTCTTCAAAATCTTCCGCCTGCCGGCCGTAAGTGCGGTACAGCATGCCATTGATCATGGAGGGCTCTACCG
>CBIHPC010000073.1:0-23724 GCA_966211305.1 uncultured Niastella sp. | reverse complement strand
ATCACCAGCCTCGAAGCATTGTATATCGATCGCCATGGCGAACGGAAAGAGAAGTTCATTAAAATGGAGGAGTTTGTAGAAATACAGAAAAACCTCGCGCATGATCCTGAGCGACTGGCTGAACTCAATTCCAAACTAACCCGGGTTCCCAATATCGTATATGGCGATGGCAAAAAAGGGACCTTGCGCGAAGCGTTAAAAGCGGAGCAGCTTGAAGGCATTTCGAATTTACAAAACCTTACAATGCTTGACCTTTCTTTTAACGGCCTCACCAGTTTGCCGGAAGAAATATTTGCATTAAAGGGCCTGCAATCCTTAAATCTACAATACAACAGGTTATCGGCAGCCGAACAGTTAAAGATCAGCAGTAACCTGCCGGGTTGCGAAATAGATTTTCAGCACAACGCCGGTTAAGGCAGAATGTTTAACGCTGAACGCCGGTTCCCGGAATTTGTTCTTCCCAAATAAATTCAATCAGCCCGAAATTCGGGAATAGCGAATTGCGTTCGGTCGTAACCTTTATGCGTTTTACACAGTCTGTTAGCTTATTTGATCCCCAGCATTGGTTTGCAGGCAATGAATTTGTCAATTAGCCTGGAAGGATTTGTACCATCGAACTCATCAAAGCCAAGCACAAAGGCAGGTGCGGGCATAAAAAACCGGATAGCGTTGGTTACCTCTTCAAGATATTCCGTTGCGTATCCGTTAGTTATTTTGCTTGTTTGAATGGCGGTGTCCCAGTTGGTCAGTTGTTCCGATCTCAGCGCCAGAAAAGGGATGATAAAGGGAACGTATTTGCTGAAGGCCGGGTTTTCTTCGTAGCTTAACCTCGAGTCGGGCCACATATGCATTTCCCTGAAAGCTGATGAGGCGCCCATCGTGTAAACCGCCCGTTCCTCTTTAATGTTCCGGAACATTTCCTCTTTGTTCTTGTTGACGGCCATTTTTATAAAGGAATCAGTCCACACGGTGAGGCCCTTGCTGTTGATGGTAAAGTAGGGGTGAAATGAATTGGCGATACAAACGCCGCCCACACGACCGATCACCATTTGATACAGGTTATTGAAGGCCTGCACATCGCCTGAAGTTCGATTGGGATTGTTTGTAATGCCGTAGAGATAATAAAAGCTGAAATCTTCTAAGTCGAGGTTCGTATCGCTTACAAATGAAGAAGGAATGGCTTCTTCCTGCGTTTTTTTGAATAGACTTAATAAAGCCATGGTTTTTACTGGATTTGGATTTTAACTATAACGTAAATATATATTATATATAGTATTCTTGCAAATTATAATCGTTAAACCCACATATATTTACGGTAAATCGACTATTACGGCCGTTAGTTGGTCTGCTATTAAAATTTATTCTTATCCATCTGATGAATAAAACAATAAAAAGGAGCCGCACTTTTCGGTGCGGCAGCGGTAACTTTTTTCTTTGAAATTTACCCGGGCACCGATGTTACTGTAACTGATTAAATGCGTCAAAAACGACAGGTCCATATTTCATGCGAAGCCCTGTTACAGGTCATCCGGGTATGACAGCTAATCCATTTAATGTGCCTGTGCTGGAAAAGTTGCTTTGTTTTAACGGTATTTTAGCACTGCCTGCATCGAAAATCATCAGACCTTAGCGTTACTAAACCGCGCCTGGGCTGTAGCATATTCATATTTATAAAAATCGTTTTATGGATATTCATGCCGGTCAGCAACGAAGGTTCCCCGCTGTGGCCACGGCGCTGGCATTGTTTGCGCTATGCATTTACCCGGGCCAATACCTGCTCGCAAAACAATTTCCACAAATAGGCGGACTTGCCCAACTTAAACCGGGACTGGTATTCCTGGAAATTCCTCTTCAATTGCCATTTGTAATTGACCTGGTGCTGGCGCCGGTGTTGTTCCTTGTTTTATATCCGCTGGTAATATTGTTTTCCCCGGGCGGTACCGGAGTGTGGTTCCGGCTAAGAGCCGCTATGACAGGTTTGTTTGCATTACTGTGTTGTATTCTTATAGGCGGACTTATCTATTATTTCCTGCAGCCCCATCTTACGCAGGAGGTTCGCAGCGGCATCAATTCCATGGGCATGGCAGTGGATCTGCATATTGCTTATCCGGGTTATGAAAACATTGCTTTACGGGGAAGTATGATCCTGTTTATTTGTTTTATTACCGGAATGGTAATATGGATAAAGAAATTAAGAAAACAGCCGTCGACGCCATTGACCCGCGAACAACGCATGACGCCGTATGAGCGCATGTTGCAGGAACGTAGAATGAATAAGAAGTATGGCGTACAGGAGCCGCGGACGATGCCACATCAGGAGCAGGTAATTGAAAGTCGCAGTTATCTCCCTGTTGAACGCGAACCTGTTCAGCAACTGCACAGGAACAACCATTCTTATTTTTGCCATAGCCAGCCTGTAAGAATATGTAAACCGGAGGCAATGTACTTTATGCCGAAGTGATGATCCGCCGCTAATAAATGTTATTCTGCCATATGTTTCGCATATCATGGGGTTATTAGGTTATCTTCACGTATTATCAACTCTGAATTAACTCCCATATATGAGGTTACAGGTAAGCAGGACAAATGTTCGTTTGAGCCCCGATGTAAGAAAGGTGATCCCGCGGTTTTTCAATACAGGCGACGAGCGTTCACGAATATTGATCAGCAGGGTATTGTTATTGCCGGAAGAGGAAGCCAAAGAGTTATTGCTACAGGTACAGCATGAATTCAGTAACCGCTATAGTAATATCGGGCTTGTGTTTGAAAAGCATTTCGACCTGGTGAAACATTATGTGCCGGCGAAAGTAATGCCGGTGTTGTCGATAGAAAAAAAGTTACTCATAGGGTCTTATTTTACCATGGAGTATTCTCTGGAGCATGCTGCGCTTTTCAATCCATCGATAGTGGAGGCTCCGGACCAGTCAGACACTGACGAAGGGGAAAGAAATGTGATCATAAGTTTCAGGGCAACCGGCGAAGGTCATCTTTCATCGCTTGTTTTTAAACGGGCAAAACTGACCGGAAAGGATGGGATACAATTCGAGCCTTCAGGAAAATATTTATCCGAAGGCCGGGTTACGCAAAAGAAACGGAATGAGAAAGGGGCTTTTAAGGAATTGCTTTCTCAAACACAACTACCTGTTGATATTCGTGAAGAGATCCTAAACCGTTTACCGGATACGTTTTCCTACAAAGAAATTGAAACAACGTTAAAAACCGCTTTGCATCCGCTGGAGTCGGGAATGGCAAAGAACAAGCTCAGATACGATATTCTGAGTATGGTAAATACAACCTATGAACTGCATTTTCAATCAGATTCCCTGTTGTCGGAAAGAATTATTTTTCCTGTGACTTTCACTGAAAAGAACGGTATTGAAGATGCCCGGTTTATCAAATTCACCGCTGAAGACGGTTCCTGTAAATACATGGCCACGTACACGGCTTATGACGGTTCTTTTATTTTACCTCACCTGATCGAAACCAGGGATTTCCTGCATTTTAAAATGTCTGCGCTTCATGGAAAAGCGGCGGTAAATAAAAACCTCGCTTTGTTTCCGAGAATGATCAACGGGCATTATGCCATGATTTCACGGATCGATGGCGTCAATAACTACATCATGTTTTCAGATGATCTGTATTTATGGGAAACGGCTACTTTATTGCAGCAGCCAATGTATCCGTGGGAGTTTATTCAAATCGGCAATGCAGGATCGCCTATAGAAACCACAAGGGGCTGGCTTATTATTACACATGGAGTAGGGCCTATGCGTAAATATTGTTTGGGCGCAAGCCTGTTCGACCTGAATGACCCTACCAAAGAACTGGGGCGCCTGAAATATCCGTTGCTAATGCCTGAGGAAGACGAACGGCATGGTTATGTTCCTAATGTGGTTTATTCGTGCGGCTCAATAATTCACCAGGATAAATTATTCATACCTTATGCGGTTTCTGATTTTGCAACCTCATTTGCCACTGTTCCGCTGGAAGCGTTGCTTGATGAAATAATGTCCGCCGGATGATCCCTTTTATAATCCACTCTGCTTACGGGCTATATTTTCGTACAGTTGCATATAATGTTTGGCCATTACCCGGCTGCTGAATTTCGATAAGGCATGTTTCCGGCATTCCTCTCTGCTGATGTTCTTAATATTCCTGGAAGCAGATACTGCTTCCGCAATATTTTGAACTAAAAATCCCGTTTTTCCATGTTTGATCAATTCATTCATGGAGCCGCGGTTAAAGGCGATTACAGGAGTGCCGCACATCATTGATTCTGCCACGCTAAGCCCGAACGGTTCTTCAAAACTTATCGGGTGCAGCAACGCTTTTGCATTTCCCATCAGTTCATTACGTTCCTGCGGCCCAACATTGCCTCGGTATATAACGGATGTATCGTTCAGGTGCGGAATTACTTTTTCGTGGAAATATTTTTCGTCCTGGATGAGACCGCAAATAATTAATTGTGTATTCGTCTGACTGGCTATCTGAATTGCTTCATAGGCGCCTTTATGCGGATGGATCCGCCCGAAATACAAAAAATAATCACCCTTTCCTGGTCCTGGCTCAAATTGCTGTTCGTTTATACCATTGTAAACAGTGTCGAGGTACTGCAGCGCGGGATGCCGGTCGCTATGGCTTATTGAAACATAAAATGAGTTGCCGTTATATTTCTTATATACCGGAATAATATCTTCAGATGAAAAGCCGTGGATGGTTGTAATAACCGGTTTTCTGATGAGCTTTGACCAGGTGAGGGGAAGGAAGTCAAAATGATTATGTATGATATCAAACCCGGAAGCCTGTTCCATCAGATTTGAGATATGAAGGCATTCCCACACTTTTGCATCTGCAGGTTGTTCGCCTAATGGCCGTTGGCAAACAGATTGCAGCTTTGCCGCGGTTACAGAGTCCCCGGTGGCAAACAGGGTAACGTCCATGCCATTCCTTACCAATTCTTCCGTTAAGTCGGACGCAACCTGTTCCCATGGTCCGTATTGTGCCGGTGGTGTTCGCCAGGTTATTGGGGAAAGCACTGCTATTTTCATACTCTATAATGTTGAAGCTACTACTTCATGCGATATCCAGTAAGCTAAGGTGCTTTCCGCTCCCTGGTTCAGATTGATCCCTTCGCTGTGTAAACCATCTGCACATCCGCCGGTTGAAAAATCGTATAAAGAAAGGCCTATGTCGTTATCGCCCAGGAACCAGCGGTAACTCTTATACATGCGCGACAGGTAAATGGGATCGCCCGTCAGCCTGTAGGCCTGTTGATAGTAAAGAACCATTGCCATTACATCGATACCCTGTTGATCGAATTGAGCCACAGGGCCGCCCTGGCTGCACCAACCATCGTTGCCGATGGGGCGTAACGTGTCACTATAAAACACTTTTGATTCCAGAAAATGCATCGATTCAAGGGCAATTGTCAGATACTCCTCTTTTTGTGTAACCTCATAAGCATTCAATAATGCCAGTGGCAATATGGCATTGTCATAGGTAAGAACAGGTTCATACCAATGCCAGTCGCTGCTTTTATTATGTTTATACATCCCGGTCATTTTATCCGACATCCCGATCACCATATTTCTTTTACGGTCATCGGGGTAATGATACTTGATGAACTGGCAAATGCCAATAATGGTATTGGCTATTCCGCGTATGGAACTAAGTTCATTTACGTGAGGGTAAGCTTTTGAAAAGATCTCCTGACCGGTTCTTACCAACGCATTCGACGGGCCTTCATTGATCAGATAACCAAGCGCCATTATGGTTCTTCCGAAAGAATCTTCCGAACCCCGCTCTTCCGTGCTGGTTCTGCTATAACTCAGAAAATTGCGGAAGAACCCATCATCGGTTTGCATGTAATGTACAAAGCTGAGGTAAATGGGAAGCATATGCGCGGCCGTTTGATTCTTTTTGTTTTTACAGGCCCATACGGCCCATAATAAAGCCCGTGCATTGTCATCGATACAATAACCCTCTTTTCTGTTGGGTATGTCAAACAGGGCATGTTGAATGATGCCTGTATTATCGGTTAACTTTTGTAAATGTTTAAGGTTCAGTGCGGGCATTTCAGCCCTTGTAATTACAACCGGTTCCGCCAGAAGTAGAATGTCTTCTGTTTCCATATATATATGTATTTAAATATTAGCTGATCAAAATTTTGTTGGAATCACTATTGTCAACCTGTTTGTGAAGTGTTTTTTCGAATAGTATACTGTGTTTTGCCGCAACGTTTTCCCAAACGGTATCCCTTGTTCTCAAAAAAGAGTACAGGCCCATTTGTTTTCTTACGTGCTCGTTTTGCAGCAGGTAAATAGCATTTTCGGCTAACTCATGTTCATGCCCGTTTTCAATAATAATCCCGGTTTTATCATCCAGCATTTCTTTAGCCAGCACAAATGAATTGGAGATTATTGCGCAACCTGCGCTCATGGCGTATAGGAATGTGCCGCTTACAGCCTGGTGGGGATCTTTGGATGTGAACAGATAGATATCTGTCATTGCCAGGTATTCCATCAGTTTTTTGGTTGGTACATATTCGTTGACCAGCCGCACATTTTTTTGAAGGTTGTTATCGTTTATTAACTGTTGAAGATAATTGCGGTATTTTTCCCCTTCCTCCTGCAATAGATTTGGGTGTGTAAGGCCTAATACAATATAAACGGCCTCGGGGAACACAGCACTGATCTCCTTCATGGCCAGGATGCCTTTCTCTATTCCTTTATTCGGGCTTAACAAACCGAAAGTAGTAAGCACCAGGTTGTTTTTCAGATCGTATTTGATCTTTAATTTGTCTGCCTTTACAGGACTGTTTTTATGAGTGCCGTGTGGTATGATCTTTATCTTTTCCGCATCCACGAAATAATCCTCTTTTAATAACCTGGCAGAATTAGCGGTCATTACAATTATTTTATGTGCAAGCCTGGCGATTGTTTGAACGAGTTTCAACCGCTCGGTACAGGGCGTTGGAAGTACTGTGTGAAAACGTATTATAAAAGGTTTTTCAAGCATTATCAAAAAGCCCAGCAGGAATGAACCCATGTCACCGCCATATAAACCAAACTCGTGTTCAATACAAACAAGTTCAATGCTCTTATCCTTGTTGATCAGGTCTGCGGTTTCAAGGCAGGAATCCAGGTCGTAACTGTTCATGATCATGGTTACAGGGAATCTATATGAATCAGCTACAGGTTTTTTGTCTATGGCGCAAACATTGACCAGGTAGTTATCGCCAATTTCGGGCTCAATTGAATGAATGAGATCCTGGGTAAAACTGGCTATGCCGCATTTTACCGGTGGAAAGGTACTTATAAATAGAATTTTAGATTCTGGAACTGATGTTATCATTAAGATGATTTAAATAGTTAATTAATAGGCTGTAACATTTGTTAGGCCTGCAGTGGCAGTGTCAATTGTAATCCTTGCAAGTAATAAGTTTGACTAGTATTGCTTACATTCCGGAGTGAGCACAGATGAAGGATCAGTGGGGTGACTTCAGCAAAGTGATTAAAGGTAGTCTATTTGCAGCAGACCAACTATTAAATTATTCAGCCTTAACCGTTAATAGGGTGACTGCCGGGAAGAGATGTTTGTTTAAGTTATGATAGCTGCCTGTGCAGGCTATTGTGCCTGGGCCAAATTGTTTTGATATCAATTTTAGTTAAATAGCATCATAACGTAACCCCCGCTGTTCTTTCAAACAGTGTTGGGTAATCAACCACAAACCCCATTTCATCCACCTTGATGTCAGCTTCAAAATCATTGGGAATGTTCTCATAGTGATATTTGGTGCGCGACAGACAGGTGTATTTCTGGCGAACAGGTTTTATCGTCTGCTCCAGCAGATCGAAGTAAATAACCTGTACTTCCTGCGTTTCTTCTTTCTGTAAATTAAGTCTCCAGATCGGCAGGGTATTCGTAAATGGAGTAAGGGGAATATCCACATCGATACAGCCTTTGAATTGCTCAGCTTTTTTACCGTTATGGGTCCAGTTGCCTTTGCCATCACCGGCAAATTTTATTATTTGCACCTGGTTGCTATACAGGCACTTTATTTCCAGCACAACGGCTTCCCAGCGTTCATTTGTTTTTATGTGGTATTCTGCTTTGTAAATTTTCCCCTCATAAGTGCCTACAATGGTAGAAGTGATGTTGGCGCCGCCTGAAAGCGATTCTATAAGGCAGTTTTCCATGGAATTGTATTCTCTTCCGGTCCAAAGGATGTTAGTTAACATGGTTACTTTAATTTAAAGGAATTGTACCTGCAAAATCGCGGCCACGCCGGTGTATTAATACCCGTAAGTGGGAAAAGGATTAATCAGTCGGAATTATCACCTGCACAGCTCCGGGTAAACATTCCGCCTGCAATGAATAGATCTTACCCAGATACTCACCATCAACCTGGAAATGCACATGATGTTTTGATCTTATTTCAACACCCGTTGTAGTGAACAGTTCTGTTTTCTCCGGATCAAAATCTTTGTGCGTGATCATCATTTTTATGATCTCGCTGAACGCAATTTTTTTGATCACGATGATCTCAAAGCGACCGTCATCCAGTTTACCATCCGGATTGATCACCGCACCCGTTCCATATTTGGTGGCATTGGCGATCACCACCATCGCCGCTTCCCGTTTAACCGTTTGTTTTTCGCCGGCAATGGTCACCTCCATGTGACGGTGGCGGAACAGCACCCTGAACGCTGCCTTCATATAACTCCACATGCCCCGCTTGTTGAAGGTTTCAAAGGTCTTTACCACAAACGCATTGAAACCGATATCGCTCAGGTGAATGCACAGTTCTTTGTTGATGCGGATGAGGTCGATCTTTTTTACCTGTCCCTGTGTAATGATATCCAGCGCTTTTTCGGCATCTGCGGGTATGCCCAGTTCTTTCGCCATTCCATTGGCTGAACCGGCCGGTAATACGCCAACCGGTAAACCGCTGTTCAGTACGCTTTCGGTCAACAGTTTGAGCGTGCCATCGCCGCCAACGGCGATGATGCGGTCGGGACCATGTTTTTTTATTTGTTCCTGCACCTGCTCGCGGGAACAGGGATTGGTGAGGTTATAGAGAATTATGATGTATGGTTTGTTGTCGAAATACGCACGGATAGTTTTTTCCCAGTCCGTTTTGGTATTGCCTGCAGCGGAGTTTATGATAAATAATAGTTTCTGTTGCGGGTTGGTATGCATATTGGAACTGGTATATGAAAGGGTAGCGATCTGAAAAAAATACAAGCTTTAAGCCGATGATAATAAAAGTATACCAGGGGTATGGACATACGCATGATCTGCTCATTTACGGGCATATAATGAAGCGGCAGCCTGCAGCCGGTACCCATTATTCAAATAATTTGCTGGTAAATATTTACTATTTGGTGAGCCTGTTTTTTGTGAAACCTTTTCCCCAAACCCGGGTAAGGTTAAAATGGGGGAGCCGCGAATGGTCGGGCGTTACCGACGAAGAAGGTTTTTTCAGGTTCGAGTGGGACTCGGATGTGGAGCTTGCATATGGCTGGCACAAGGTGGCCATCGACGCCCTGAATGAATGGGATACGGTGATCGCCAGCGGTACGGGCAGGATCTACATACCGCACAGTACCCAGTTTGTTTTTGTTTCCGATATCGATGATACGGTAATGGTTTCTCACTCGGCTACTACATTCAGGCGAATTTGGGCGCTGCTAAAACATCCCCGTTCGCGCAAACAGTTTCAGCACATGGCTGAATACTACCAGGCGCTTACTATGGCTCACACAGATGCCAATACGCCCAACCCGTTCTTTTATGTATCGAGCAGTGAATGGAACCTCTATGATTACCTCACTGAGTTCTTTAAACACAACCGGCTTCCTGAAGGTATATTCCTGTTAAGCGAATTAAAACGAATATGGGAATTATTCAGGAGCGGTCAAACGAAACATGCCGGTAAACAGGTCCGGATCGAACGGCTCCTGAATGTTTTTCCCAAACAACGATTTATTTTAATTGGCGATAATTCGCAAAAAGATCCGGCTATATATACCGCACTTGCGAAAAAATTCCCGCAGCGCATCTTCGCTATTTATATTCGCAATGTGCGCACGGAAAGATCCGCCGCTGCCCGCGCGCTGTTGCAGGCTGCCGAACAGCAAGGCGTTCATACCTTGCTGTTTGACCGTACAGCCGAAGCAAAAGCGCATTCGGAAAGGGTAGGATTGTTATAACGCTGAACGCCGAACGCTGAACGCTTAATGCCGAACGCGGAACACCAAATGCCGAATGCAAAATGCAAAACGCCGCGCGAGCATGCCGTCGGATAGTAAAATTATTAAATTCGCCAGCAAGCGTTAAGCGTTCAGCTTTCTTCAGCCTTCCGTTGCCGGACGCGGGAACTGTTGCCATACATCATCGCCCGGCCTGTCGATAGGCAGTTCATTCAACCGGTTATACCGGCGCATGTCGACCCAGCGATGGCCCTCACCCAGCAATGAATAACGCCGCTGTTTTAATATTTCGGTAATAAGGCTGTTCAGGTCTGTTGCACCGCCGTAATTCCCCAGTGATGCCGAGTTGCGGATCTTATTGATGGCCGTTGTGGCATTTCCTGTATTATTCAACTGCGCCTGCGCTTCTGCGTATATGAGAATCAGTTCCTCATTGCGAATGATAGGAATGGGCGCCACATTGGTTTTGTATACAAAAAAGTCATAGTCGCTCGAAAGCCCGTCCTGTGTGCCGGTTGATGTACGTTTGGGCGCCTTGCTTAACCGGGTATCACCTGCTTCAGCATTCGTTATAAAGCCAGGTTGTACCAAACGCGCTTCCGCCGGTGGCGTATTGGTGGGGAAGAATATCGGGTTCAACAGATCGCCGCCGGCTGTTGAGAATAAATAATACACGCCATCGGTAAGCGGGGCGTTCAAATCAAAAAATGATTCGGTAAGGGCGGTATTGGCCAGCGCCCAATCTTTGCGATACACAGCTATCCGCGCTGCCAGTGCGCGATTGAATTTTAAAAATTCGCTTGCCGTTTTACTGTAAAGGGTAGTAGAGAAAGGAAAGTCGGCGCTGTTGCCTTTAAGATCGGTATAGGCCTCATTCAATAAATTCTGAATGGCGTTCAGCGATTCATCTTTTGATAGGAAAGGGCCCAGCTTGTCGGGGTCTGCCACATCGACCCGGATGCCGTTTTCCCATTGCTGGTTCAATACCATTTGCAGTTCGTACGCCATTACGGTTTTGGCGTATGCTGTGGCTGCCCTTCGCTGGTCGTCGGTAATAGCAGCCTTTGTGTTCTGCAAAGCGGTTATAAGAATGTTGGCATTCTTCACCACGCGATATCTTGCATTGAACGGGTTGGTGGTATAAAACGTGTTGTTGTCGAGCGTTGAACTTCCTTTGCCCAGCAGGTCGGAGGTAAGCCGCGGATCGGAAGTGGAGAACCGGTAATACTCGCGGCCGATCACACTAACCCCGTCAAAATAATTGTTCAGGTTATTTCTCATAGCCCCTTCCATGCCCACTACCAGGTTTTGTAATTCGCCTATGGAAGCGTTTTGCGTTATGCCGCTGGTGCTGGGATTATTGGGATCGAGAATGGGATCAACATTGCAGGCTGACCAGCATAGTCCCATAACAAATACACCAGGTAATAGCCAATGCTGAAAATTATATTGATAGTTCATAAAAAGATCTTTTTTTAATTAGCTAATTTGCTATGTGATAATTTGCTAATGCTTTTCTTTCGGGATTTACAGGTGTTTCCGGAAAGGCCGATCTGCGGGCTGTATTCCATTATCGTATTATCTGATCAGCATATCAGCAAATCGGTTTTTGTATTTCATTATCACATTATCGAATCATTACATTATCACATTAATTAAAAGGTTGCCGATATATTGAAGTAATAACTCTTGGCCGTAGGGAAGGGCGTTACTTCAACATTGCTGGAAATGGCGTCTATCCCGAAATTGGATACTTCGGGATCATAGCTGGGATAATCGAAAACGTTGATCAGGTTCCTGCCTGAAAAACCAACTTTTATCCTCGCCACATCGCGGAACCATTTCCCGGGCAAAGTGTAGCTTATGCCTATTTCACGTACCCTGAAGTAGGAAGCATCCTGGATCCAGGGGCGGGCTGTGGCGCCTAAGATGGAAAGCCGGTAACTGCCATTGGTCAGCTGGCCTTTAGGGTCAAGCGTTTTTTTATCATAATCGAAAGAGGTTGCAAAAATATCACTCAGCAATGTGGTGAGGTTTATATTGTCGCCCCCTTTCTTCCAGTGCATCAATACCGACAGTTCAAAATTTTTCCAGGTAACATTATTGGCGAAAGAAAGGTTGAAGTCGGGTTCTGCATTGCCGAATACTGCAAGGTTGCTTACCGGGTCAACTTTATCGGTAGAGTCGCCTACACCCACCAACTGCGTGGGGCTTTTACCTTTTTCAATGCGGTAGGTGCCAAGGGTAGCGCCAAAAGCGCCCACGTTAAAGGCAGGTACGTCGAGGCGGGTAACGTTTGCCTTGTTCTTCCACCAGTTCAGCTGTACGTTCCAGCGCCAGTCGTTAGTGATCACCGGAACGGCGTTTAAACCGATCTCAACGCCTTTATTCTGAATGGCGGCCACATTCTGCCATACGTTTGAAAAACCTGAAGAACCGGTGGTGATCACTTTTAGTATCAGGTCTTCCACATCTTTCTTGTACCAGGTGAATTCGAGGCCAACGCGGTTGTTCAGAATGCCGGCGTCAAAACCCAGTTCCAGCTCTTTTTGTCTTTCGGGTTGCAGGTTTTCTGAACCCCGTGTAATGTCGACGATAGAGCCGGTAGTGCCGTTAAAGTTGATGGGCACAAGCGATGTATAAATAGCGCCGAACGGGGCGAAGTTGCCCGATTCGCCATAAGCGGCGCGCACTTTCAGCAGGCTGAATGTTTTCAGGGAAGTGAACGGCAGTATATTTACCGCCACCGAACCTTTGGGGTAATAGTATAATTTATCGGCCTCTCCGTTGCGGCTCGATTTATCGCCGCGGATTCCAAGGGTTGCTATTATTTTATCCTGGAAGTTGAATTCTTCCTGTACAAAAAAGCCTTTATCCCTTGAAATGTTCAGGTTTTGTTCGGCCTGTAATGACCCGGCCTGGTCGATATTGGTTTGGGTGCCTATCAATTGTGTGGCGGTATTTACAACGGTATTGATGTCAACCTTAAATGTATTGATGCCCGCCTGGGTGGTAAAAGTTATATCGTTATCGGTGGTAAATTCATGCACAGCCAGTGCCGAGATATTTGAATTGCGTGCAATGGTAGTACCATAGATCAATGCGCCATTGGTGCCGTTGCCGTCTTTCTGAAACTGCAGCACGGCTGGGAAGATGGCGCTTGTATTGAGCGTATAATTATCGATTCCGCCTAAAACGATCGCTTTCAGATCGTGTTTGTCGTTTTTAAACACTTTTATCGTACCGCGTCCGCCCAGTAAGATGCGGTTTACTTTTTCATTGTTCGTGATCAGGTCGCGGGTTTGAATAAAATTCGAAGGAGCCAGCGGGTTATTGGGGTAGTTGCCATTGGCGTCGGGGTAAAGGTTTACCCAGGAAGGAGTTGATACATATGATACGCCCAATGTGGTACTGGTATTGTCGTTGTTAAAGAAGCCGCGGTCGGCACTTGATTCAACATAGTTCGCATTGAGGTTTACATCGAGAAACTTTGTGATCTTTTGATCGAGGTTCAGCCGGAACGATGTTTTGCGGTAACCGGTATGTTGTACAATGCCTTCATCGTCCCGGTAAGTAACCCCGGCATAATACGTCGTGTTCTCATTGCCGCCGCTAACACTTAAACGGGTATTGCTTAAAAATCCCTTGTTGCCATACAATTCCTCTTCATAATCATACACCTTTCCGCCATTGGCATTATAAACCGCAATGCCATTGGCGCCATAGGCCGCCCGCACTTTTGCGGTATCCCATGTTCGTTGTCCGAGTTTATTCAACTGCATTTGCCAGCCGACCGACTGGCCTATTTCAATTTTCGGTTTGCCCGATTTCCCTTTTTTAGTGGTGATGATCACCACACCGGCAGCGGCTCTTGCGCCGTAAATGGCGGCGGTAGAAGCGCCTTTCAGGATCTCGATCCGTTCTATATCTTCAGGATCGAGATCGGCCACCCGGTTCGAAGGGTTGTCCTGGAAGTTGGTACTTCCCTGTCCGGCCGCTTTTGAAATAAAGTTCAAACCGCCCTGGATGGAGGAGTTGTCATAGTAAACGCCATCCACTATGAACAGGGGTTGTGAGTTGCCCACCAGTGAGGTTATACCCCGTAGTTTTATGGAGATACCACCTCCGGGAGCGCCTGAATTGGTAGAGATATTTGCGCCGGCGAATTTGCCATACAACGCTCCGTCGACGGTTGGTTGTGAGGTAGTGCCCACAAGTTGTTTTGCTGAGACGGTGCCTACGGCATGAGCGAGGTTACCGCGTTTGGAAGCAGTGGCCAAACCGGTTATCACCACTTCTTCGAGATGGCCTACGTCTTCCTGCAGTTTAATTACAAGATCGGAGAGGCTGCTGGTGACGGCAACGGTTTGTTGTTTAAAACCGATAAAGGAAATCTCCAGGGTGCCGCCTCTGGCTGGTAATGTTACACTGAATTTGCCATTGGCATCGCTGGAAGTGCCCTCGTTGGAATTTTTGATCCGGATAGATGCTCCCTGGATCGGCGTATTTCCCATGTCGACGACGGTGCCCGATACGCTTATCTGGGCAAATACCCATACAGGCGCGAACAGGCAGCATAATAACAGCAATCGTTTGTAGTTTTGCATGCTGGTCATTTTGAAGTGAACAATAAATAATGATGCGGGTACCTTCGTTTGTTAGTAACAGGGAGGGATTGAATATCCGTGCGGTGACTGTTCCTGTACAGGCAGAATAGATCCTCTACAAAAGGTATGTAGTTAAATGTGACTGACTGATAAATGGAGACAATGGCTCCATAGTTAATGCTGCATAAATGCCTAAGAATGCTTTCATTAAACGTTTGCGGGTTACATGTTGCCAAACAGGATAATTGCCTGAAAACCGCTATTTTATACGGAACCGTTTCCATTATCTGGTACTCAGCGGAATGTTTTATTTATAAGAAGGCAATACCATTTTACACCTTAAGGAAGTCATATGCGATGTAACAATTATGTAAAAAAACCGGTAACCGGTTACGCTTGTTACATTGATTCATTCTCTATTACTTACGACTAAGCATAAACTTTATTCATGTACCCGATTACATAAGTGCAACCAGTTAGTTAAATTTATAGAACTAACAATTATTGCCAATATGAAATCAAACACTTTCCTTACGAAAGTGGCCCGGGTGGCTGCTTTCGGCGCAACGGCTGTGCTCGTCATTGCCGGTTCTTCCATTTTTTCAGGTTGTAAAAAAGATAAAGCCGCTGATCCTGTAGTTGCCGGCGAACGGCAAACGGGCTTTATTGAAGACGGTGTGTCTGCCGAAGCCCAGGGAACCGTTAACGGTTGGTTCTGGTCGTTATACCGCGAAGGCGGTTCTGCAAGCATCTCTCATGGTTCGGGTGGTAATTTTGCAATCAGTTACAGTAATGTCAATGATGTGGTCGGCGGCAAGGGCTGGGCTACCGGTGCTTCCCGTACCATTGGGTACAATGTGGGCGCGCTGAGCGGCAGTTATAATTTTGTGGGCATCTATGGCTGGACCACCAATCCGCTCATTGAGTATTATGTAGCTGAAAAAGGCTCCATGACGGGCGGCACTTCATTTGGTACCGTAAGCAGCGATGGACATACCTACAGCTGTTACAAAAGCCAGCGCGTGAATGCACCATCAATTATCGGTACCGCCACTTTCTGGCAGTATAAAGACACCTGGGGCGGCGCGCCAACCGCATCGAACCAGAAAGTGACCATGGGCAACCACATCAACAACTGGCGCAGCAGGGGCGGACAGGGCTTTGGTAACCACAATTACCAGATCCTGGCAATTGAAGCCTGGGGCAACAGAAGCGGCTATATAAATGCAACGGTATGGCAGCAGTGAGGAGTTGATCAGTTAACGGGTAAACTGGTTAGCAGGTTAACAAGTTGACAAGTTAATTAGGAGAAGGCATAAGGTCAGGGTAATGTTGGGTCTCCCGGTAGTTATCGGGAGGCTCACTTTTTTTAGCTTCAGAATTTACAGCAATGAACAAACACCTATTTGTAGCTGTAACGATCATGATCGTTACAGCCTCCTGTACCCCGGATGCCGAAACGCCCGGCGATTTCGTGCTGGTAAAAGGCGGCGCATTTGTAAATAAACAGTCAGGTTATTTCGCACAAAGTATAACCATCCCGGATTTTATCATCGGCAAATACGAAGTAACACAAAAGGAGTGGGTAGCTGTAATGGGAAATAATCCGTCCGTATTCAAAGGTGATAACCTGCCTGTGGAGTCGGTTAGCTGGTATGATTGTGTAATCTATTGTAATAAAAGAAGTTTAAAAGAACAACTGGCGCCTTATTACAACATCGATAGTATTATTAAAGATCCTGGCAATACCAATGAACTGGATACCATAAAATGGATGGTAACATTCAATATGGAAGCCAACGGGTACCGGTTGCCAACAGAGGCGGAATGGGAATACGCGGCAGGTGGCGGCCGGTTAAGCAAACAGTACAAATACAGTGGCGGAAATAATGTAGACGAACTTGGCTGGTACTGGAAGAATGCCGGTGATAAATACCTTACCGGTGCATGGTCGTGGCCGGCGCTGGTAAAGAACAATAATAAAACAAAACCGGTGGGCGGTAAAATTCCCAACGAATTAGGCATCTATGATATGTCGGGCAACGTGCGGGAATGGTGTATGAACCGAAGCGCAAACGCCGGTGCCGGTAATCCGCAGGGAAGAGTGTGGAAAGGCGGCGGCTGGATGGGCGCTGATTTTTGTTGTGAGCCCTCATTCAACGCCAGCCTCGAAGCGAGCGGCCGCGGGCCCGATCAGGGTTTCCGTGTTTGCAGGGGGAATGGAAGTAGTCAATAAAGTATAGATTACCTCTTCATTATTCCTCCTCATTCCGTTTTATTCGCCAGCGTACAAATAGCTGCACATTTAGCGGGCGGCTTTTGTTCAGGCTTTTATCTTTGAATGGGGCTGATATTGGCATCAGCAGGGTGGCGCCCACATCCAATGCTTTGAAACGGTACGCCATCTCCAGCTTTCCGGTAACGAAAGATGAGGCCAGGTATCGGCTTCCGGCCGTATCATTCTTCATGTTATACAATGTATCAGCAACCAGGCTGTCACTGGTAAGCCGTTTCGTTTGCCGGTGAACCAGCCCTTCCACATTCAGGTGGTAGCCAATGCCGGCGCCGATCATAAACTTTTCGCTGAGGTGAAAATTGTATTGCAGGCTGCCATACCAGCTACCTGTTTTAAGCAGTCTGTCGCCCTTTACACTGTGAATGGTATCGTAGCGAACCACAGAATCGGGACGTAATTGAAGAGCATAACCCGTATCGGTGCGGAAGTCTTTTTTGTTATAGTAGTACCATTCAGCCGGTTTTATCAGCAACATTAATTCATGTGTGCCATTGGCGGTGAGGCTTACCCACGCACCGGGAATGAGCGGGTTATAAAGCTGGCTGCGGGTATCGATGCCGGTAAAGTAATTTTTGGTTTCGTATAACGGTAAAGCGCCTTTCCAGTGCAGCCCGTATTGCCAGCTCCAGTCGGTTCCTTCTGAATCGTAATAAACCCTGTTACCGGCAGAAGCGGGCACTGTACGCGCTTTCTTTTTGGAAGCAGCGGGCGGAACAGTTGTTTTGGGGGCAACGGGTTTGTCCTTTATCTGAAGCGTATCGATGGTAGTGGTGTCAACAGGCACCAGGCCCGCTTGAATATGCGGCCTTCCCTTTAATGTAAGACGGTTTCGTGTTTCAGTATCGTCGGGCGGGCTGCCTTGCTGAACATGCGGTTTAGGCGGTAATGCCAGCCGGTTCAATGAATCGCCGGGCGTAAATACAAGCGTGCTGTCTGCTGTATGTGCGCTGTCTGCAGTTATGTTAGCAGTATCATCCTGCGGTGTTTTTCCTGGCGTTGGCGGTGTGTTTTTTTCAGTATCTGGTTTTGATACTGGTTTTTTATGCGAAGCAATGGCCGCCTTGCGTACGGGTGGTTTGGTATTATTGCTTTTGGTAACCCGCGGGGTAGTTTTTTTTTGTTTGGGCGGATTGTCCTGGAAAATTACATACCCATTATACACAGAATAATACAGGGAGGTGTTTTGCCGTATCTGTTGCAGCAACTGCCCGATGGAATAAGTTCCTTTTTTCAGATCGATCATTTTGGTGCCTTTAACTTTCGTTGAGTTAAAGGAGAACCGTATTCTGCTATTGCTATGAACATATCTGGTAAGTGAGTCAAGCGTTATGGGTTTATCAAAATGAAATTGCACCCGCTGACTGCCGGGTGCGCCCGTCTTATTCTGCGCAAAAGAACGTCCGCACGCTGCGAGTAATATTAGCACGAACAGCGCGGAAAGCCTTTTATTAATTACATCCATCACCTGATATTATGACCTGATTTTTGTTTTTGTCTATACTATATTCAAATGCGAGCGTATACCCGAGTATATCAAGTATTTCTTCCAGTGATTTGTTATCGAACCGGGTGGTTATTTTACAATGATCGAGTTTGTTGTTTTCTATAATGATCGTTACCCCGTATGCTTTTTCAATAAAACCGGCCGCTTCTTTGAACGGGGTATTGCTGAATTCAAAGATCCTGTTGTTAAGGTAAGCGATGGTGCCATCGTGCAGGGTATCGGTTTTCGGCGGGCTGTCGCTCGTATGAATCTCCTGCTTCGTGGCAGGTTTTTCTTTTTTGCCGGGAACCACATATGTGATCAATGCTATGATCGCTACTACCGTGGCGCCGGCGCCAGTCATAAACAGCTTTCCTTTTAAGCCGCCGAACCTGTTTTGAACAGCGGGAGCGGCAGGGGCATGTTGCAGCAGCTGCTTCATATTTTCCCAGGCGTCCTCAACCGGTACATCCGGCTCAGGGTAGGTTTTGCCGCCTGTTTGGTTGATATGTAATTTTTTATTATCCAATGTTCCTGGCGTTATGCTGTTCAAAAATTACTTTCAGTCTGGTGCGGCATTCATTCAGATGCCATTTAACGGTGCCTTCTTTCATCTCTAATAAACCCGTGATTTCCTTTATGGAAAAGCCTTCGAGATAATACAGGCTGCAAACATACCTGGTGTTGGCGGGCAGCTGATCGAGATAATAATAAATATCTTTCCACTCGAGCTGTTTAAAAGGATTGTTTACAACGGCATCGCCGGCGTTTTCGGTAAGCTCGAATGTGAGCTTGTTCTTTTTATCCCTGATAAGTGTGAGGGCTGCATTCCTGACGGTGGTGTATGCCCAGTTGAAGAAATCGCCTTTGGCGGGGTCGTATTGATGAATATGCTTAAAAACCTTTAACATGCCGTTGTTTACCGCTGTAATGATATCATGATTGTCTGTGAAAAAACATCTACATAATGCAAACATAGCCGGGTAAAACTGTCTGTACAGTTTTTCCTGGCTTTGTGCATCGTTCTTTTTGCAGCCCTCAATTAATTTATCCAAATTCTACGGAATTTAAGCAACCGTCCCGTTTTAGCGGGACGGTTTCAAATGTACCATTTAAAATAAGCTTAGTTAATGGTTAGTGGAGAAATTGTTACCCCACTGGTATATGGCCAGTTAAAACTATACTGATTCCCCGTTTTTGTAAAGGATCCGGTATAGGTGATGCCATTGACCACCACTTTGAAAACATGGATGCCGTTCTGCACAGGCATAAGCGCCCGCACCGACCTGCCCGGGGCCAGTCCCCCGCTGCAGTTTCGGGGAATCTGTACCCCCGGGTATTTGAAAATATAAGCAGAGCTGTCAACGCCGCCAATGATCACATTCGTGAGCAGATAATTATTGGTACAGGGGTAACTGTTTCCTGTAGTTGCTTTTATGAGCAAACCCGAAATGCTGCCGCTGTCGATTTTTACAGGCGTAATATGAATTTGATCGCCATGTAAAGAATAGATTGAATCGCGGGGAATGGTATCATGTGGAATGGTGTCTTTAGGCAAACAATTACCAAAACGGCAGGTGTCGATACCGGTGGAATCGTGGCAGTTCCAGGTAGAGTCATAACAATGGCCGGTAGAATCGCAATAAATGCTGTCGCTAACGTTTACTGTTATCCTGGCAACGGCGCCGCCTGTGGTGGCCGTGATCTGGTAAGCGCCTGCTTTTCCAAACAGGATCTTTGCGATGTTGCCATCGCTTGTCAACTGAACATTTGAAGCGGGGGAAACATTCCATTTGGCGGTTTGCCCTGAGTAGTTCTCAACCGAAAATAAAACGGGTTCGCCTTTTTTAATGCCCTCGGTCTTTTCCGCCGCAACCGGATTGGGATCACTACTGCGTTCTTTCTGACAGGATACATAGCCGACTATCCCGGCAAAAAGCAGGATTGGGATCAGAATTTTTTTCATTATTCTTTAATTTTTTAGGTAAGTGTACAGCGTGATCACGCCTGCAATCATATAAACTACCCGGGGGCGGCCAAAGGTTGGAAACAGCCTGAGAATTTTTAAAAAGAAAAACCTCCCGGGGTCGGGAGGGCAGATATTATAAGTATAAGCTTTCAGATCACGATAAAAGTAATAACCCAGATTATGGCAAGGATCATGACCGCCTGGTAATAGGGCCAAACAGGGCCCAGATCTATCTCCTGATCAAATTTTGCCAGGCTGACAAACATGCCTATTATGGGTATCCAGTATATTAGTTTATTATTCATAAACCAACTTTTCTTCAAAACCAAAGGTACGTCAATTCCCGATACACCGCCTTCCCTGCAAAAATTACCTTCCGGCCAACTGTTCAGCTAGTCCATATTAAAGGAATAACTGAGTTTATCTATGCCTTCGAGATTCAATACAACCACCCGCTGTTTGCCGGCCCTGAGCGTTGTTGCTTTCAGGCTTGTTTTCGCTGCAGCATCGTACAGGGTAGTAATACTTCCACCGGCTTTTTGCAGTATGGCTTTGCCGGGTGAAATGAGTTGAACGGAATCGGTACCGTTCAGCAACAGGGGAATATGTTCAGTAAACCTGCCGGGATGTTGAATATCTATTATAATATTTTTCTCTTTAAAGGCAATTGATTTTTTCCCGGCTGCACCTAAAGCATATGAGATCATTAAGGTGCCGGCTTTCAGGTCATGGTTTCCGGCGACAGGTACGAGCACCTTATTGTTTAACCGGAACAGGGCGTTCAGTGTATCTGCCTCAAATAATTTAGCGCCCTCGGGTTTTGTGCCCCAGGCAGCATTATCCGTATCGGTTTGCGATTGTAAAAAGGATCCGGCTTTAGGGTGCCATAGAAGGCCGATGCCATAACGCTGCTGCGGTTTTAATCGGGGACCTGAATTGAAACAGGCATAATAGCCGGGTTGGCGTACATAGGTAAATACAGTGGGATGGCGACTATCCATTTTCTGATGAATGAATTTGTCGCTTTTTATATACGGCAGCTTTTTATACGCCGCTTCTTTTTGCTGTGGTGAAGGATACCATTGATAATGTGTGCGGTGCAAAAACGCATACGGGGAAAACGTGCTGAATTCTCCTGGTGAAAGCGGCGGCACGTTGGGCCAGTTTTCTTCCAGTTTTTTCCTGGCCTCAGCAATGGCCTTTTGTTTTTCTTTGCTGTTCAAATTGAACGCGCGGATGCCTTCTACGGCTTCGCCAAGTGGACTAATGGTAAAATAGCTCATAGTAGTGCCTGTCTTTTGCCGCATTTCAATGGCCCGGTTAATGGTAAAGTATATTGAACCGGGTTCCGGCACTGCATTATAGCCGATCCAGTTATAAAATTTCTTTTCTTCTTCGATAAAACTGCCGGCAAGCGGGGTGCCGCGGCTGTAGTGGTAGGCCATCCACAGATTACTGTGATGGGTATTGAAGTTATATCCAAAATCGGTGCCGCCGGCTTCGTAAAAAAATCCGGCCGGGCTTTGAAAATCACTGGCCGATTGTTTTATTCGTTCCGGCAACCGTTGGCTTATTTCAGCATCGGGGAAAAGCGACAAATACACCAATGCGCCTGCCCATACATTGGTGTACTGGTTTGAATAGTTTTTACCATGTTTATATAGGTCTGCCATCGTAAGAACGGCCATGATGGCCTTCCGGTCGGCATCGATAGTTTTTTGTAGAACAGCAGCATCGATGGGTGGGCCGGCTTTAAGCAGCCGCAGCGTTTCACCCATAAACTTTGTGGCAAAGGCGGTGGCAGGCAAATTCCATTTTAGCGGACCATACTCACTAAAGCGGCCGTCTGCATGTTGTATCCTGCACCAGAATGATAAAGCAGCTTCCAGTCTAACGCGCAGGGCAGGAGAGGAGTAGTAGATATTCCATGGCCGGTTGGTGCAATAGAACCAGGCAAGGGAAAGGATGTTCTCCATAATGCGGGCATTGTAGGGCTTGTTGTCATTGGGAGAACGCCATACGTGAATATTGATAAAACCCTTGTCGGCACCGGTTTCTGTAACGCTGTTGGCAAACGTATGAAAATGTTTCAGGTAATAGGGAATATCCAGTTCCTGATCGGTAAAATCGGAAGGTTTGAATTTCGACAGATCGATATCGGGTATTTCAGTCCATTGTGATTGTGCGGTTGTTGTGAATACGGATAATGCCAGCATTGTTACGATGGCAATGCGGCAGGCAATTCGTGGCATAAGCATAATGGTTTTCAGATACAAGTTATTACTTCCCTTTGCTTCAACGATGCCAAAAGTACAAATTGATAAAATAGCTTATTACAATGCCAAATTGGAATGATCAAAAAAGGCGGGTCATCCGCCAGTTGGCGAATGCCCACCCTTGCCACATTAGTAGCTCCCGCTAAGTTGAATTATTGTTTTAACTGTAATAACTTACCTGTTACTTTTTTATCTCCCATCCTGAGAATATAAATTAACTGGGCGGCTTTCATCGATGGCAGGTTTGCCTGGAACATATTGGCGCCCGGCTGAATACGCCCCTGATAAACTGTTTTTACTTTCTGGCCAAGCAAATTGAATACTTCCAGGCTTCCGTACCCGCCTTCAGAAGCGGTTACCACAAACTTCACATTATCGCTAAAAGGATTGGGAAACGCTTTGATAGTGGTTTGCCCTTCCCTTAAACGATTGGGCGAGGGCTGCGTTTCGTTTTGAGTTGCGGTTGTTATTGATCTGGCGCCTGATTGTGAACAATCGGAAATGTCGCAGCTGGCGGCAGGTGAAATACAACCAGAGCTCAGTTTTTTAACCTTTATACCGGTTACCGAACCTGCTGCCACGTTATTGAACACCGCAGATGACTGCCAGTTCCCGCCATTATCAATGCTATATTCATAATCTGCTCCAAGCGGGCTCGTTATTGTTACGCTGCCTGTTGCCGGTCCGCACAACGAAGGTTGCACAATGCAAACAGCAGGCGCATCCGGTGCGGTTGTATTTACGGTAACAGTTACATTATCTGTACTACTGCAACCACTTGATGCATTTGTTTTTGTTACTGTATACACAGTTGTTGAACCCGGGTTGGCGGTGGGGTTGCTGATACCTGCATCACTTAAACCGGTGGTTGGCGACCAT
>CBIHPC010000072.1:0-23927 GCA_966211305.1 uncultured Niastella sp. | reverse complement strand
ACTCTGGACCCATTGATTAAGAGTCAATTGCTCTACCAACTGAGCTACGGAGACAGGTAAACTATTTTTCGAACTCCCGTCATTCACAACTAAAAGCCGGATGCGCTAACTGAGTTACGGAGACGAAATCCCTTGTTTTTAGCTTTATTCCGGCAACAAAGGATTGCAAAAATAAGGGGTTAATTGTAGTTAGCCAACATTCACAAGCTCAAAAATGGCAAAAATATTAATTAACCTCCTGATAGTTAAACACTTTAGTTGCTTACTTATCTTGGGCCACGGCAAAAGCCGCAACCAATTATACCCATTTGCATTAGTCTGTTTCGAAATTATTAATTGCTAAGGACTTCTACTGATTAGTTTAAGTAAAGTGTACCTAAAGATTTGATTGTTAAATAAAAGTTATTAAGTCTATATCGTTATTCTATATATTTGCTATACACAATAGTCTTACGGATTGCCTTAAGAATCAGACACTCTGAAGGCAAACTCCGCGAAGGTAACCATACAGGTTATTTGCCATAAAATTTCAATTTTCAAAGTCTAATATCTGGTATCGCTTCAACAGATCTCAGATCTGGGGAACCATTATTTAAACTTAAGTACAGCCATGATCAACATCCTGCTTCAGGCGGGGTAGAATTATTATGTTCAAGATTTACTTTTTATAAAGTTTAATTAATAATAAACCCAAACTAGTCACTAATGAGAAAATCGCTATTACTGGCGTTACTGTTCTTTGCTGTGGTTACCGTAGCCCGGGCCCAGCAGGTTGTGAAAGGAAAATTGACAGATGAAACAGGGGCTCCCATCCCCGGTGCTTCTGTTCTTATCAAAGGCACAACAGTAGGTACCACCACCGATGGCTCAGGTACTTTTTCAATTACATTACCTCCCAAATCAAAGATCCTGGTTGTTTCTGCGCTCGGTTATGGTGAAAAACAGGTAACCATAGGCACAGCCACTGACTTTAGTGTTACACTCAGCCGCTCTACCAAAAACATGGATGAAGTGGTTGTAGTAGCTTATGGTACTGCAAAGAAAGAATCTATCACCGGCGCCGTAACTTCTATAACGTCAGCTGCGATCGAAAAAAGACCTATATCCAATGCCGTTGCTGCACTGGAAGGTTCTGCTGCCGGTATACAGGTAAATAATACGGTGGGGCAACCCGGCTCGACGCCAAGCATTCGTATTCGCGGTTTTTCATCAGCCAACTATAGTAATGATCCGCTGTATATCATCGACGGTGTTCCTTTTGGTGGCAACGTAGCAGACATCAATCCTGCCGATATTGAAAGTATCTCGGTGCTGAAAGATGCGGCATCTGCTGCATTGTATGGTAACCGCGCTTCAAATGGCGTTATTATAATGACCACTAAAAAGGGGACAAAGAATGGCGCCACCAGTTTGAACTTTACTATGAACCAGGGTGTATATGACCGGGGTATCAATGAATATGAAGTGCTGGGACCAAATCAGTTCATGGAAACCATGTGGAAAGGGTACCGGAACAGCTTGCGTACCTCGAATCCCGTCCTATATCCGGATGATGCAACGGCCGGCGCTAAAGCTACCAGCAACCTCATCAGTGATGTATTAAGGCTGAATATTTACAATAAGCCCGATAATGCCCTGTTCGATGCAGATGGTAAACTGGTTTCCGATGCCCAGATACTGCCATTGTATGCGGAAGATCTCAATTGGTTTGATCCTTATGAGCGTTTGGGTCACCGGCAGGACTATAACCTGAGTGGCAGAACAGGTTCCGAAAAGAATTCATTGTATTTCTCGGTAGGTTACCTGAATGAGAAAGGGTATATCAATTATTCCGATTTTAAACGTATTTCAGGCCGTATCAACGCCGAACTGAATCCAACCAAATGGATCAAGTATGGTTTCAATATAGCCGGAACGCACCAGATCTCCAATAATACCCCGGCTGGCTCGAGCAGTTCGGGAAGTATTGTAAACCCTATTAATTTCTCCCGGAGCATGGCCCCCATTTACCCCGTGCACCTGCATACGCCGGGCACCGGCGAGTATGTGCTGGATGGGTTGGGAAATAAAAGGTATGATGACGGTCTTACCACAAGAAATCAACTCGCAGGCCGGCATGCCATCTGGGAAAACGAATTGAATAAAGACCGCTTTTATAGAAATACGGTACTGGGACAGGCTTTTGCCACTATTAGTTTCCTGAAACATTTCTCATTTAATTTTACCGGTGATATTAATGCACGCGCAGACGATGAACAGGTGTATGGTAATGCATTGATAGGCGACGGCGCTCCTACCGGCCGTGCATTCCGTTATAATTACAGGTACCTGAATTATACAACCCGCCAGACGTTGGCCTGGACCCAAAGCTTTAACGATCACAATATTGAAGTATTGGCTGGGCACGAGAACTTTAACTATGAGTTCAATTATCTGTACGCCTTTAAAACCGGCGAAGTGGTGCCAAACAATGTTCAGTTAGTGAACTTTACCACTATTTCCAGTCTTACAGATTTAAGAGATAAATACCGGACAGAAGGTTACTTTACAAGAGCCAGGTATAGTTACCAGGATAAATACTTCTTTGACGCCTCTTTTAGAAGGGATGCTTCTTCAAAATTCCTTGATCCATGGGGTAATTTCTTCTCTGTGGGTGGAAGCTGGACGATCTCAAAAGAGAAATTCTTTGATCAACTGTCAAGCAAGATCAACTTCCTGAAACTGCGTACCTCTTATGGTGAAGTAGGTAATGACGGCGGCACTGGTTCTCCTTCTTTTTATGTTGCAAAGGCTTTATACGATCTTAACCAGAATGCCAACCTCGGCGCCGTATACCGGATCCAGTTTGAAAACCCGAATTTGGTTTGGGAAAAATCTGCTGCTATTGGCGCTGCCGTAGAAGGCCGCATTTTCAACCGGGCCAATTTTACGGTTGAATACTTCGACAAAAAATCAAAGAACCTGATCTTTAATTATAACCTGCCTTTATCGGCCGGCGCCACTTCCACTTCGGCTGCAGAGGCTGTGCTGGTACAGAATATAGGATCTATATCAAACCGCGGCTGGGAATTCTCGTTCGATGTAGATGTGGTAAGGACCAAAGACTTTACTTTCAATTTTGGCGCCAACGCCACCTGGTTAAAGAACGTTATAGAAACGCTGCCTGAGCCAAACAGGAAGAATGGTATCGTGAGCGGTACAAAGAAACTGATGAAAGGCCATGGCATTTACGATTACTGGTTGCCACAGTTTGTGGGTGTTGACCAAATGACCGGTAGGTCTTTATATAAGATCGATACGGTCTTGTACACCGCGTCGAACCCCGTTCCTGCTGCACACCGCGTTACTATCAACGGCGCCAACTATACTACGAATGTTTCTTATGCCGAGCGGAACTGGAGCGGCAGCGCCATTCCTGACGTTTTTGGAAGCTTTTCGCCCACTTTCCGGTATAAGAGCATAACCCTGAGCAGCTTGTTTACCTATGCCCTGGGTGGTAAAATTTACGACAACGCCTATATTTCATTGATGTCGATGAGCGGTACGCCAGGTTCTTTGCATAAGGATATCCTGAAATCATGGGATGGTATTCCCAAAGATATGACGGCGACCTCAGAGAACAGGATCGATCCCAATGGTACGCCGGTGGTTGACTTTGCCAGGAGCACCTTCAATAATGGTCAGTCGAACCGCTGGCTCAAAGATGCTTCTTACCTGGTATTGAAGAATGTAACTATCAATTATAAACTACCGCTCGACCTTATTGAAAAGGTTTCATTGAAAAATGTAACGGTTGGCGTGAGTGCAGAAAACCTTTTCACGGCAACCAAAAGAAGAGGTATGAACCCGCAGCAGAATTTCAACGGTCTTAACGATAATATCTTTGTAACGCCCCGGGTTATTTCGTTCTCTTTAAATGTAGGTTTATAAAATTTGAAACAATGAAGAAAGTACTCAATAATATATTAATCGTTTTTATTATAGCCTCGTTAAGCGCCTGTAAAAAGGATTATCTTACTACTAATCCTACAGATGCGATGGCTACCGATGTGGTATTCTCAACAACCCAGTATGCCAAGCTGGCGGTTAACGGCCTGGCTAAAATAATGACGCAGCAACACCTCGGCACACAGGGTATGAACGGTGAAGGCACCATCAAAATGTGGTATGGTAACTATCCTGGCAACCATTTCTCCCTGAACCTTGGCGGCTGGTCGGTTATCACCAATCATCTGTATAACGAAAACGTTACCAGTATTTACCTGTATTATCCCTGGTATTACTATTACAAGATAATAGGCAATGCCAATGCGATCATCAGCCGCATAGATGCTGCCACGGGGCCCGATAGTGAGAAAGCATTGTATAAAGCGCAGGCCCTTACTTACCGTGCCTACAGCTTCATGATGCTGGCGCAATTGTATGGAAACCGCTGGAGCGATACCCAAAACGGATCAACACCGGGTATTATCCTGCGCCTCGATGAATCAACCGGCGACATTCCCCGGTCGACCATGCTGGAAACCTATAATCAGATCTATGCCGACCTGGACCAGGCGATTGGTTTATACCAAAGTTCCGGTATTACAAGATCATCATCCATCAACTATGAAACCAACATCAATACGGCGTATGCTATTTATGCCAGGGCAGCATTGAACCGCCAGGATTATGCTACGGCTGAATCCAATGCAGTTAAAGCACGGGCCGGCTATCCTTTGATGAGCGTTAGCGAGTACAATGCCGGCTTCAATACGCCAAACAAGGAATGGATCTGGAGCAGTTACGGCGGCTCTACCGAAAACCTGTTCTTCTATTCCTACTTTGCATATATCGCGTACAACTCAACCGCAAGCAATGTTAGAACGGTGCCGAAAATGATGAGCCGGGAACTATACAATAAATTACCTGCTACTGATATTCGCCGTAACCTGTTCCTTGACCCCGGAGCCAATACGTATACAACATCAACAGGTCAGGCCGCTGCTGGCTCCGACTTATACAAGGCCGCATTTGCATCGCATCCTACATTGCAAAGCAACGCCAATGTATACGCCTATATGCAGTGGAAAATTTCTGCTACCGATGTGCCGGGTGTTGGTAACCTCAACCACTTCAGGTCATCTGAAATGTACCTGATAGAGGCTGAGGCCAAATATTTCCAAAACAAACCTGAATCGGAAATTCAAACATTGTTGGTTGATCTCACCGCAGGATCAGGCCGCGATCCCAATTATACCTGTACAAAAACCGGTGTTGATCTGCTGAATGAGATCAAATTGTACCGCGCTATTGAACTGTGGGGCGAAGGGTTCGACTGGTTCGATATGAAAAGATGGGGCGATCCCATCTCTCGTAAAGAATATGCCGCCGGCGGTAACTTTATTACCCAACTGGCTGTAAATATCGCACCGGATGCCAACAACAAATGGACCTGGAAAATTCCGCAAAGGGAAACTGATTATAATACACTGGCGCAACCATAAGGTTGACTGGTATAAAATTGTGGGCAGCCCCGGCAGAATGCCGGGGCTGTTTTTTTACATCATGGCCTAAGCGCTTTTTATCCCAAAACAGCAACAGTGAGAGCCTTCACCTCTATAGTACCAGATCACCCTTTGCACCTTCCATGTAAATTTCCTCAATTCGAGGTTTTGCTTTTGCCTTTTGGAATCCTTTTTATAGAACAGGTAGAACGCAAGTTCTTTTTGTATGCCTGTTCCATATCTGCCATTTCCTACTTTGTTTAATAACCGGTTCAGCTCTTTTGAAGAAACTTCAGCCAGTTCAATGTTCGAGTATGCTTTTGGCTCAATAGCTGGCAGCGAATAATAGAACGTGCGGTCGTCTTTATAACCTACACACACCAGTTTATATTTTATCAGTTCATTCAGTTTCTCTGTGTATTGGCCATTTGTCACCGGCAGCCTGATAAAGCTGTTGAGCTTTTCAGGAAGCAGATAAACATACAATTCCTCATATTGCTCCGCTTTGTTAATTGCGAACGAAACGGGTTGGTATTTGATCGTAGCGCTTTTGCCGGTTGCAGAATCGGTAATGCTTAGTGAGGTGCGGGCTGATGTAACTTCGATCACGACCCGGTCAACATTATGCCAGCCCGTAGCGGTGATCTGTGCTTTGTATACATTCGCATCGGGTAAACGGGGAGGTATGTTATATCCTAACTGACTATATGCGCTCTTCAGGTTCAATTGTAATTCTTCATTAAACCGGTCGGCAATTCTTTTCAGTGAGTCGTTCGTATGTTCGGTTTGCTTTAGATGTGCTTCCTGGTCAAGCTGTTCCTGCTTTTCCCAAAATGCGCGGTGTGTTCTGGCAACAACATCCATAAACATCCTGGTCTTGTTTTCGTAGTACTGACGTAGTTTTTGAGTAAATGCTGAATTTAACTTTATTGCCCCATCCTTCCGGGCGGCAAAAGCAAGGAATTGTTGTTGGTATTCTTCTGGTGCTCTTTCAGCCGCCATGGAATCAATTTTCGATAGCCTTTTGTCCAGGTTGTTTGCATATAGATCAAGTATAGCATCCTTACCGGCCTGGTGTATCCATGACAACCGCTCTTCGAACTCCCGCGTGGCAAGAATAGTGTTTTGAAATTTTTCACTCCAGATGGCTTTGATCTTCGCAGGGTTCACAGCACAATATTCAATATGATCATACACTGAATTTTCTGTTGGCGGTTCGCCATATCCCTCTATAGTCATTTCCTTCTCCTGGAACCAATGCGAGAAAGAATAATACAAACTATCGGTGAATTTTTTATTCCTGGTATTGTATCCCCATTTTGCAAGGGAATCGAGATAGCGTGGTGGATAGAAGTTCAACTGGTTTATATCTACTGGTGTTAAACTGTGCTCCAGTGGCTGCGGATCAACCCAGTCAATGCTGCCATCCGCCGACCGTTTTCCCTTGAACAATTTCATTCCGGGACGAATAGTATCAGCTGGCAATTCTATATACAAACCGGAAGCCGGATTAATGGAAAGTATGTTCCCGTTTTGTCTGGCATCTACCAGGAACATGCCGGCGCTTTCAAGTAATTGATCGCCGGAGGTGCTGGAAAGCCCTGCGCTCATAATGCTCGCTGCATCCATCGCTTCTTTGATGATCAGTTCAATTTGTCCGCGTACCGCTTGTTTGTCTTCAGTAAGGAATCCATCGGCGGGCACCTGTATCACCATACCGCTGCTGGTTTCAACAATAGTGTCGCGGCCGGTTGTAATCAAAAACTTTTGCGGGTTTATTTTTTTGTCGGCATCGGCCCAGTCTTTTTGATGCTGTTCGTTGAACTCCGGAAGGGCAGAGGATTCATTCGGTATGGTATGGCTTTTATTTTTGCCCGAATAAATAAGTATGGCAATAATTGCAGCGATAACCACCAGCGAGGTCACCCCCCATTTGGTTATATTCCTGTTGCGGGAATAACGCTTTTTTGCCACCTGTATCTTTTGTTTCAAAGACAGGTTTTCAATGCCTTTCATAATATCCTGTTGAATGGCAACGGCCTCCTGCAATTGCGGGTCGGCCGACAGATCCTTTTCAAACGCCGCTTTTTCATCAGCAGAAAGCTCGTTGTTCAGATATTTTTCTATAGTTGATATTTGTTCAAGTTCATTTCGCATAACACTTCATTAAATGGTGTGAATAGCTTTTTTCATTTCTTTCAACCTGTTTTTCGCTGCTTCAAGACATTTATACTTCTGGTTTTTGGCCGTATTTTCAGAGCTATATCCCATTTTCACGGCAATGTCTTTTAGCTTTAGTCCGCCATTATAAAAAAGTAATAACACCTCCCGGCAGCGATCGCCCAGTTCGTTGATCACTTTTTCGGCCAGTTTAATCCGTTCTTCTTCTGCTGCCCGGTCTTTCAATTGCAATGCTTCGAGGTCATCAATCCCCGTGTCAAAGTCATTGACAAGGTGATTTTTTCTTTTCTTCAATTCATCTTTCCAGAGAAAACGGCAAACACTGAACAGGTACGTGCTTAATTGAGCACTGAGTACAAACCCGCTTTCCTTTATCTTTTTGCAAAGGATGATCAATGCCTCCTGGAAAATATCCTCGGCATCGGCTGTATTGCCGCCGTTCAGGCGGACCATTTTCTTCACCGCCGGAAAGTTTTTGTACAGCGCCAGCAAGGCCTGGTCATTTTTGTTTGAACGGATCAGTTCAATGATCTTTTGATCCTGCATTTTGAAGCTTTATATAATGAATGGTCAAAATAGAAAAAGGTCACCCCCGATTTAAATATTTTCTGAAAAATATCTCTGTCCGTGCGGAATAGTCGTAAAGTATCCGTTCAGGGACCATTCATCCTAACTAAAAAAGTATTTGCACGCCGTTCCCTATCTTTGAACCTGCTTTTGGTCTTCAGGTCTCCCGGCCTGAAGACTTTTTTGTACGAACCCTGTAAACTTAAACTGTGCACTTATTAAATTCCTTTCTTTCATCGTTCATCAAACGCAGGTATAAACAGGTCGCCACCATGCTGGCCGATCCTGTTGGCTGCCAGGAAGCGCTGATGCGTTCTTTTGTAGATTCCGCTAAACTTACCGCTTTTGGCAAAGATCATGGCTTCGATAAAATAAGCACGTATGAAGATTTTAAGAAAAGCGTGCCCCTGAGAAATTACGAACAACTATTGCCGTATATAGAAAGAATAAAAGCCGGTGAAAAAGACATCTTATGGAAAGGCCGGCCTGCATTCCTGGGAAAAACTTCCGGCACTACCAGCCAAACGAAATATATACCGGTAACAAAAGATTCGCTTAAGAACCATATCGGGGGCGGTCAATATGCCCCCCTTAACTATGCGTACCATAATAACAAGCTGGCCTTTCTGAAAGGCAAGTCCCTGTTTTTTTCCGACGGTCATTTTTTTGAAGATATCAATGGTATAAAAGCAGCGCCCATTTCAACCATCGGTAATAGTTGTGTGCCGTGGTGGTACAAATGGCTGCGGCTGCCTTCCGATGAAATTAACGCCATTCCCGATTATAAGGAAAGGATCGGCGCCATGATCGAACTGGCAGAGAATAATGATATCCGCATCATTGTGGCCATGCCGGTGTGGCTGCTGGTGTTTTTGAGATCGCTGAAAGAAAAAACGGGTAAGGAATTCAGTCAGCTGTTTCCCAATTTCCAGTTGCTCATCCTAAGCGGCATGGACTATGAACCGTTCTTACCGGAAATAAAGAAATACATCAACATGCCGTTCGATGTATTTGAAACGTATCCGTCAACTGAAGGACTGCTGGCTTACCAGGATGTATTGAATGAAAGAGGCATGCAGCTGATCCTGAACAACGGCATCTTTTTTGAGTTTGTTCCTGTAAATGAAGTGTTCAATGAGAACCCAAAAAGAGTTTCGCTGAAAGATGTGGAACCGGGCGTAAATTATGCACTGGTACTGAATACCAACGCCGGGTTATGGGGTTATATTAATGGCGATACCGTACGATTTAAATCGGTTTTCCCGCACCGGATAGAGATCACCGGCAGGATAGCCCAATACATTTCTGCATTCGGCGAACATGTAACGGTTGAGGAAACCGAAAAATCGATCGCTGAAACCGCCGCTGAATTCGGCGCTACGATAGTTGAATATACGGTGGCCCCCAATATAAAAGACGATGGCACCTTGCCGTATCATGAATGGTTCATAGAATTTGGTAAGGCGCCTGATGATCTGTCTGCTTTTGCCGCCAGCCTCGATAAAAAGATCTGTGCCCGCAATTTCTCCTATAAAGATGTGGTAACGCATAAGGCTATTGAGCCTCTACAGATCACGCTGGTGCCCGATGGCGGGTTTGAAAAATTCCTGAAGGTTGCCGGTAAAACCGGCCTGCAGCAAAAGGTGCCCCATGCAAGAAATGACTACCAGTTTGCCGGTCAGTTAAAAAATACATTATCGCTTTAATAGATAGGAACTTTATAGCTCAGTCATCGAAAAAATTATAATGTCTGCCACAGGTTTACTATCTTTACAGTACAGACAAAAGGCGTTGGGTCAAAAAAGACCTGATGCCTTTTTTTATTGTATGGTATGACTATAAACAAATTGCTTAATTATTGTATAGCGGCGGTATGGCTCACAAACGGCCTTTTCTGCAAAGTGCTGAACCTGGTACCGCGGCATCAGCAGATCGTTGCAGGGATCCTGGGTGAGCAAAACGCGGGTGTATTAACAAAGGCAATAGGTGTGGCTGAAATAGCTATGGCCCTATGGATTGTAACGGGCATGTTTCCGAAGTTAAATGCCATCACCCAAATAATGGTCGTTGCAGCGATGAATGTGCTTGAATTTATATTGGTGCCCGACCTGCTGTTGTGGGGCCGGCTGAATTTGTTATTTGCGTTTATTCTCATATTTGTGATCTGGTATAACGGGTACCGGCTTAAACTACACCGGGCTCATTAATAAACTATGCTTTCATTTCTTAAAGACCACCCCTTTGCCGTAGAGGCTTTTTTTGAAAGCTCGCTGGTATTTACCTATGCTATTCCAAAGGAGCTAATACAACCAATGATCCCCGAATGCCTGGAGTTGGATACGTTCAACGACAAATGGGCTTTCATTGCCATTGCCATGGTGCAAACAAAAGCATTACGTCCCAAAGGTTTTCCCAAAATATTAGGCAATGATTTCTTCCTTATCGGTTACCGTGTTTTTGTGCGGTATACCAACCAGGCTGGTAAACGGTTGAGAGGTTTGTATATTCTTAAATCGGAAACCGATAAGAAGAAAATGCAGTTGATGGGCAATACATTCACCCATTATAACTACACAACAACCGACATTCATCAGAAAAGGCATGATAACGTACTGGAAATAGCTTCTGAAAAGTCGGGGTTTGCTGTCAGGATCGAAGCCCCCCTGGGGGAGAACATCCACCTGCCTGCCGGCTCGCCATTTACCAGCTGGAAGGAGGCGCGCCGTTTTGCCGGTCCGCTGCCATTTACATTTACCTATAACCCTGCCAGCCGCAAAGTGCTGATCATTGAAGGCGTACGGGAGAACTGGACGCCCATGCCGGTGAAGGTGATCGATTGTAATTTTTCGTTTATTCAACATATGAAGTTTACCGGCATTAAGCTGGCGAATGCATTTATCATTCGTAATATTCCCTATCATTGGAAAAAAGGAAAGGTAGAACAATGGAAATAAAACGGCGCCCATTTCAGGGCGTATTGAACATACTGAGTTTTAACCGTCACTTTTATGTGGCCGGGCTTGCCGTTCTGGCAATATTATTGGCCAGCCGGTTATATGTTAACTGGCCGCCCATGGTATTTGAACCTGTTACGATCGCGTTTTTATATGGCTTGATAATGCCATTGATCGTTTCGGCCTGGGTGTACGATTTTTCAGGTTATTACAATTTCCATTGGTTAACACCGATTATACATAACGATAGCGTAGCGCAGATCGTTAATATCAATGCCGGTTTCGATGAAACAAGTTTTATTATAAAACACCGGTTTCCATCTGCCACATTACAGGTTTTTGATTTTTACAATGCAGGCCGGCATACCGAACCGGCCATAAAGCGGGCGCGAAAAGTGAGCCTGGTTTACCCTAATACAAAACAAATAACATCCGGCGCTATACCGGTAGCAGATAAAAGCATAGATCTTGTTTTTCTATTATCAGCCGTGCATGAGATAAGATCGAACGATGAAAAAGTGCAGTTCCTGCAGGAATGTTATCGTATTTGTAAACCAAACGGAAAGGTGATCATGGTAGAGCATTTGCGCGATGTTCCCAACTTCCTGGCATTCTCAATAGGCTTTACGCATTTCTTTTCACGCGCTACCTGGCAGGCAGCTTTTGAACAGGCGGGATTCTCCACCTTCCGCGAAACGAAGTTCACTCCATTCATGAGCGTTTTTAACTGTACCCCTTAACCCATGGAAATACATTTTAAAATAGCTGGCGTTCTCCTGATGATCCTTGCCTTGCTGCATTTTTACTTTCCAAAATATTTTAGCTGGAAACAGGAACTGGGCAAAATAAGTTTGATCAACCGGCAGATCATGTACGTGCATTCGTTCTTTATTGCTTTTGCAGTATTTTTGATCGGACTGCTTGCATTTACAAGCCCGGGTGAACTGATGCAAACTATGTTGGGTAGAAGAATTTCCCTTGGCATCGGCATCTTCTGGGGCACAAGGCTGATCATTCAGTTTGTTGGTTATTCTTCAAAACTGTGGAAGGGCAAAGCTTTCGAAACAACAGTGCATATTGTAATGGCTGTTTTCTGGGCATACCTGACGGCGCTATTTATACTTCCTTATTTATCCCGATGAATAAATGATGCATTATTGATCAGTAAAAGCAAACTGTACAAAAAGCCAAAAGCCATTTGATGAATTATATTTCAATGGTGAATGCCTGCAAAACAAATAGCAAACTATTTGCTGAAAAGGACGCAATATACCGGCGTATAAATTTCCATTGACTTCAATCAAAAACGATACAAAGAGTAATATGATTTTTGTTAGCAATGCGTCTTTATAATAAATATTGTTTATACCTTAGAGCCTGATTTGTATTTCTTCAAATAACTGATGTGTCATTTCACAATTCGCTCCCTCGTTAATCCATTCATCTGTCCGGTATAAGAAAATCATCCGTATTGGGTTTTATTGGTTTTAGAGAAAGTGTATATCACTAATTTCTCCAATCTCCTCATAAAGCAATGTTAAGCAGTCTGCTTTGTGCAGTTCTTCTGCTTCCGATTGCACAAACTTTTATTGTTTGAAATTAACTGGCAGTTCATGACCGTAATGCAATGAAATGCCCGATACAGGGATACCATTGCCCACTGTTAAACCTATGGCATATGACGTATGATAAAAATGTATGCACCCGAAAAATACTTTACCATATGCACACTCATGGAGCAAGGGCGCCTGCTGTAAGCCTATAAGACACACATTAAAGGTGTGGGTAATCGAAATACCGGAATTAAACGGTAAAAATATCACACTGTTCCAAAGTATTTATTTATCCTCAAATAACTTTTATGAGTATAACAACCATCCCATATCGCTGTGTGCTATCCTTCTGCAGGAAATTAGCGCCAATTGTTTTGGTTATTCTTTTTCTTTCACCACTTGAAATATTCAGCCAGTCCGGTGACATAGACCAGATAAGAAATGGACCGGCAGGCGACCCTTCTAAAAATTTCTGGGATAATTTCAACAATCCCATGCATGTGAATGGTAATGCCGGCGCTTCAAACGCCCACTACGTTGAAGGCCACTCCATTTCTTACAGAAGTTTGATAACGGGCGTTACCGTAAATTTACAGTACGAGTATGTAATAGAGTATGACACAAAACATAGCGGCAGAATGGCTATCGATTATCTCACCCATTTTCAAAGATTGCTGCCGCACCAGCAGTTCGGTCACACCGCTGAGGTCATAAACCCAAGGATAGTTGAAAGCGGTAATAAAGAATATTTGATGGGTATAGTTGATTCCAATACATTTCCCATTCCTGCTCCTTTTCAGTCGGATGCCAACACTCCCGTATCGGGTATGCCCCAAAACAGTTTTAATGCATTATCAGCAAATGACAGATTATTTACTATTTATAACGGTGAAATCACCTCTATCACTTATGTTAACCAGGGCCCACTGACCACTTCTGCAACAGAAGCAAAAACTTCGGTAAAAATCCGCTTTACTGCACATACAGACTCTGTAATGCTGGCCTGGGGCGGGCATATCGCCAGCCAGCTCGACTGGGGATTTTTGAACCCCACCACGCCTCGTTCGGCAGCAGGTATCAGCGGTTCACCCTATCACATGCGGCAGGTATCAATGAATACCTTCCCCGGTTTGGTTAACATTTCAGGTGTAGGTAACCAGGACAGGTCATTATCTGCCAACGCGGTTATTCCGCCGCCAACCTGTTCAATCAGTCCCGCGCAACTTGCCTGCCCCGAAACAGCATCGCTTACATTTAGTTATACCGGCGGTACTGCAAACAGCACTTTCCTGTGGTCGGTCAATGCCGGTAATTCAGCAGGCGCTGTCATCTCCGGTTCGGCAACAGGCTCTTCTGTTACAATTGTTCCATCGGGAACAGACTTCCTACCCGGCGGCACCTTCAACCTCACGTTGAACGTAACGGCAAATGGTATAACTGAAACATGTACCCTCAGTCCGGCAGGAACCATTCAAAACGTGCAGGTAACGGCATCGGCGAGCCCAACTTCCATTAACCTGGCAACGGGTAATACGTCGCAGCTAACCGCAACAGCCACTCCTGCGCCCAATACATTGTATACATTCGCATGGACGCAGGACCCAACAACAGGCGGTTCATTAAGCGCTACCAATATTTCAAATCCGGTATTCACGGCCACTGAAGCCGGTACCTACAGATTTATAGTAACGGCAACACAGATAGCAGCGCCCAATTGCTCAGCCAGAGACACAGTTGACATCACTGTAACTTCTGCCGCGGCTCCATGTGGCATCACCGGGCCTGATCCTGTTTGCCCCAACACAACCAACACGTATAAGTATGATCCCGATGGTGATGGTACTGCCAACCCCATTCCGGCTAATTTCACCTTAACATGGAGTTTCGAAACCAATTCCAATAATGCCACTCTTAATGCACCGCTCAATACGAATACGGTTACAGTGACAGCAGGGGCATTATGTGAAACAAATTACAGGCTGAAGGTTCTCCTTGTATCCACATCGGGTTTAATAAAAGACAGTTGCTTCAAGACTGTAAACGTAAATGTCGACGCTCCGCTTTCACTCACCTGCCCCGCTGATACGGCACTCGATTGCGGCGCCTCCACCGATCCGGCAACAAGTACCGGAACACCAGCAGTACCGGATAATGGTTGTGGAATTAAGGTGTTCTACACCGATGTAATAACCAGAACGTGGACTGCGATCGATGCCTGCGGCAATAAGCAAACCTGCACCCAAACGATTACAGTCGATACCTGCATAACCGTTAATACCATTCCGGCCAATAATTCGGCAAGAATGGCAACTTCGGCGCCGGTAACGCAAAACACAGGACCGGTTACCACCAATACAGTAAAAAGCCAGATCACAAAAACGCCTGTAATTAGTGCTGCTACAACGTCACTGAATACAGGAATTAAAGAGCTGCAGGTTCAGGCCTTCCCGAACCCTTTCAGCAATACGGTCAATTTCCGCTTCGTTTCACCGGTGAGCGGCCGTGCTGTACTGGAAGTGTACAACACCCAGGGCCAACGCGTGGGAATTGTTTTTGATGGAAGGATAGACGCCGGTGCAGCCAAAAGCGTACAATTCAATACACGATTAACTAACCAGGCGCTTATTTATAAACTTAAGGTGGGAGATAAAACAGTAAGAGGCACAATATTGGAATTGAGGAGATAACATTCCCGGGAATAGCGCAATGAAACCCAGGGTTGCTTCAAAAGAGGCAACCCTGGGTTATTTATGGCAAAGCACAGCCTTTAACTTTTAACTGTAAACTTTCAACTATGAACTTTATAACGTCATTACGTAGGTATAAGCAGAGGCGGCCACCGGAAAGAAATCATAATCTATCCAGATATAACCCGCATCGCCCCAACCGGTTCCCCACGAGTTGATGGCTTTGTATGCATGTTTGGCGTCGTCATAACCGCATATGGCCATCGTATGTGAACCTGAATTACCGGTTAACGATTTCCAGATAAAGCCGGGAAAAGCGTTTTTAAAACTACCATCGATGGTAAATGAAGCGATCACGGCATGGTTCGATGCGATCATTGTTTTTATGGCAGCCAGATCACTGTCAGGTATCCTGGAATAGGATGCGATCTTATAGTTGGCGGCTTCGGCATTTTGGGTAGCATTGGGCGCTGCCGAACATCCGTTGCTGGTACTGTATGGCATCGATTGCCAGGTACAAACGCCCGTGTTTTTTAATAAATCCAGGGATGTGGTGACCGCCGAACCGGAACAATCCGGCAGGCCCACCTGATTGAAAACATATTCAGGGCTAAACACGTTTACCGCATCGTTATAACCTGTTGCCCGTGTTTTATAAAACTCCTCGCCTGCCCTGGCATAGGTAACGGCAAATGATACACAGGAACCTTCTGTGCCCTGGTGCCGAACAGGTGGCATGGTGATCAAATAGCTTGAAGGCAGGGAAGGAGGTTGGGTAATAACAGTTGTGTCGGTTGCAGGAGGAGGTGTAATGGTAGTGGTATCTGTTGGCGGCGGTGTTGTTGAGGTTGTTGTATCAACGGGGGTAGTGGTGCCGGGTTTTCCGTTGCCACCCTTCCGGGCTGTACGGTACGTAGTTAAGAAATCAGCTGATACAAGTAATGGCGTTTTATTCACCAGCGCGGGATCGTCTTCAATAGTACCGGATAACCTGAGGTCGCTAAACATTTGTTGGTGAGGCAGGGTAGCGGATTCTTCTTTTCTACACGCTGTCCACAGCAAAGACAGTCCAAGTGCAGGTACCAGCACTTTCCATAGTTCTACTGACATAGTTTTTCAAAGTTTATTTTGGTTTTCATAAATACATTGTGGCCCCGTGTAATTACACAGAACAACAGTAGCACATTGCCGGTATGTAATGGTTACTGCGCATAGTACATGCACACAGCACCTTTACAAGTGTGGTATATGGAAGGAACAGGTTGCAGGAAGGTGATCGGGAAAAAAATAAGCCGGACTAATAATTCTGGATCGTTCTTCTGGTAGTGTAACCGGATTTTTTCTTTGATCTGATAACGTTCAACAGGGCGAATTAATTGGAGCTTAGGGCGCAATCATTATGCCATTAATGATAATATGTATTTTTGTCTAAATTGATCAATCTATTGATCATTACAGAATTATAATTTAGAAAACCAATACAGCTATTGAAATGACCAATTAGCAGGAAGAACCTTGAATAGCCACCTGTCTCATTACAATCAGCTATTTTTACGCACTGAATTGTAGCTAAAGGTTTAAAAATTAAGAAGATAAAATAAAAGAACAGCATGAGATATATTTCACGCCTGGTATTTACCGGTATGGTACTGCTGCTGTTTGTGCATGTACGGTCACAAACAGCTGCTCCCGCCCTGATCCCTTACCCCGCCTCGGTAACACCGGCAAAAGGGGCGTTTATTATAACACCCGGTACAGGTATCGTGTATGACACAAAAGACGGGTTTGATCTGTCGCTGGCGGAATTGTCGCGCCTGATCCCGTCGGGTAAATCATTACCGCGCCCGTCAACCAAAGTGATCGAACTGCAGAAAGATGCTGCCATCACTTCACCCGAGGGCTATCAGATCAATATTACTGAGCAAAAAGTGCTGTTGAAAGCAGGCACGCCGGCCGGTATGTTCCGCGCGGTGCAAACCATCCGGCAACTGATGCCGCTTTCCATTGAAACAAAACCGGCCACGTTTCAAAGCATGAAACTCCCGGCGCTTACCATTATCGACGAACCTACCTTTGCCTGGCGGGGTATTCACCTCGATGTATCGCGTCACTTCTTTTCTATTCAATACCTCGAAAAGCTGATAGATGCCATGGCCCTGTACAAACTGAACAAGTTGCATCTGCATCTTACCGATGACCAGGGCTGGCGTATAGAAATTAAAAAGTATCCGCAGCTTACTGAACAGGGTGCCTGGCGAACATTCGATAAGAACGATTCCTTCTGCATTCGCCGGCAGAAGAACAATCCCGATATGGCCATTGAGCCCAAACACATCATACAACGCAATGGCAAAACACTCTATGGCGGCTTTTATACGCAGCAGCAAATGAAAGACCTGGTTAAGTTTGCCGCAGCCCGCTATATAGATATCATTCCTGAAGTGGATATGCCCGGCCACATGATGGCTGCCATTCATGCTTTTCCCGACCTCAGTTGCGAAGGCGGCAGCAAATGGGGCGAATTGTTTTCAACCCCCATATGCCCCTGTAAGGAAAGCACTTTTGAATTTGCGCAGAACGTATTTACCGAGATCATGGAGATCTTTCCTTCGGAATACATTCACCTCGGCGCCGATGAGGTTGACCGCAAAAGCTGGGAGAAAAGTGAGTTGTGTAAGGAGTTAATGCAAAAAGAAGGGTTGAAAAATTCGGCCGAACTGCAAAGTTATTTTGTAAAAAGAATGGAGAAATTCTTTCACTCAAAAGGAAGAAAGCTGATAGGGTGGGACGAGATCCTCGAAGGAGGCATAAGCCCAACCGCCAATGTAATGTACTGGCGAAGCTGGGTGCCCGATGCACCGGTTACAGCCGCCCGTAATGGCAATAAGGTAATTATGAGCCCGGGCAATCCCCTGTATTTCGATAACCTGCCCGATGCGCATTCCCTCTCGAACATTTATCATTTTAAAGTAGTGCCCGAACAACTGTCTGCTGAAGAGGCAAAGTTTATCATCGGCGCACAGGCCAACTTATGGACGGAGCGCGTGCCTTCGGAGAACCGGGCCGATTATTTATACTTCCCGCGGATGCTGGCGCTGGCTGAACGGGTATGGAGCAAACATCTTGATTTTGCTGCATTTCAGCAACGGCTGCCCGCCCATTATAACCGGCTGGAAGCAATGCGCATCCATTACCGCCTGCCCGACCTGAGTGGCTTTGCCGAAAACAACGTCTTTACCGATCAGGCTGTACTCGATATCAAAAAGCCAATGCCCAACCTGGTTCTGCGGTATACAACCAATGGTATACTGCCCACCGTAACCTCGCCGGTATTAAGCAAACCGCTTACAATTAAACAACCGGTTACGATCAAACTGGCCGCATTTACGCCAAATGGTTTACGGGGCGAGATCTATACCCTCAACTATAAAAAGGAGAAATACCTTGAACCGGTTGCTGTTCAGAAAACAACAAACGGCTTGCAGGCAAAATTCTATAAAAAGTATTTACTGAATACAAAAGGCATGAAGAACCTGCAACCCGATAGCCAGTTCATTGCGGCAAATGCTGTGGTGCCGGCAGGGGTTGGCGCCGCCTCGTTCGGTTTGCAATACAGCGGTTATATTGATATTCCTGAAACAGGTATATACAGTTTTTACCTGCTGGTTGATGATGGCGGTGTGTTGACCATTGGCGATAAAGAAGTGGTTGATAACGATGGCCAGCATGCGCCTTTGGAGAAATCGGGACAAATAGCATTGAAGAAAGGATTACATCCTTTCCGGCTCAATTTTATTGAAGGCGGTGGCGGATTTACGTTACAGCTTAAATATAGCAGGAGCGGCGGTTCGCCCATGAGCATCCCTGATAGTTTCTTTAAACATTAAGGTGAGCCGCCCGACTAAGTCGGAACGACCCACCTTTCAAAACAAAACGGTCGCGGCTTAGCCGTGACCGTTTTTCTTTACAGCTGATACAGGCAAACTAAATCGGGAGCGTTTATTGCTCCAGTTTAATTTCACCGATATCGGTAGCCTGGCCGTCTACAACAGTAACACCATCTTTCGCTGCATTTTTATATGGCGGCTTGGCTTCAATAATAATACGATAGGTGCCTGGTTTGGCATCGGTAATTTCAAATGTTCCTTTATTGATCTCTGCTTTCAATGTGTCGGTCGACGACAGGGCCCATGCTCTGACTGCAGCATCTGCCGGATTTACTGTTCCTTTTACAGATCCTACTCTAACAGCATTAAAAGCGAATAATCCGGCGGCAGCAAAAGCCAATGCTGCCATGCTCATCTTGGCATTCTTCATAACTCAACAAATTATAGGTTAAATAAAAATGGTTACTTACACTTCAATAATCAACATGAACTTGTTCTCTCGTAAGGGTAGTAATTTAATTAGTCGACTGGAATGCAAAGGGAATGACAAGGACTATGCCAGAACAGTGCCGTATTTATAAGAAATTATTTTAACATTTTTAGTGCTGGCGGTGGCATACATTTTTTTCTAAAGCATGTAGAATTTATTCAACATGCAGGGAAATATGGTGGCTTGAACTGGAGCTAACGGTGTTTGTTCGCGGTAATAGTAACATAATGGCCATTTACCGGCAAAACCGGGTCATACATCTATTTTTAAATTCGAAAACCAACATTTTTTATGGATATTACGTAAGTAATCGTACGAACGAACCAATATGATGAGAAAAAATGTACAAAGCCTGGTTGCCTGCTTAGTGTGTTTAGGTGCCCTGTCAACTGCCCACGCGCAAACAAGGTGCGGATCGATGGAACTGCTCGCAAACACTTTTAAAAAGAACCTGACCCTTAAAACCAGATTCGAAACACAGAACCGTAACATTATTAAGGAGATCGCTGCCAAAAAAGTAATGGCTCAGCAGCTTCGCATAGAAGGCGCCACCGCATATATTCCCGTTGTATTCCATATCGTATTGCAAAACCCCAACCTGGTTACCGATGCGCAGATCCAGGCGCAGGTAGATCAGCTCAACCTCGATTTCGGCGGGGTAAATCCTGATTCAACCAAAATAAGGGCTTTCTTCAAACCCCGGTTTGCCAAAACAAATATCCAGTTCAGGCTGGCGCAGCGTACGCCCGGCAATGAACCCAGCAATGGTATCGAACGCATAACCACTTCACACGCCAGTTTTGGGTTAAACGACAGCAGGGTTAAGTATGCCGCTACCGGCGGTGCCGATGCATGGGATAACAGCCGGTTCTTCAATGTATGGATCACCGATCTGTCGCAGGGGTACCTCGGTTATTCAACTTTTCCCGGCAGCAGCGTTCCGGCTGAAGACGGTATTGTAATAAAGTACACCTCTTTGCCAGGCGGTGTTGCGCCTTATAATAAAGGCCGTACGCTGGTACATGAAACAGGGCACTTCTTTTACCTGTTCCATACCTGGGGCGATGATATGGGTTGTTCGGGCAGTGATGAAATTGACGATACGCCCAACCAGGCCAATTATACATCGGGCTGTCCCGGCGACCCCATAAGGCTTGATGCCTGTACCATAAGCGGGAATGGTATCATGTACGAAAATTTCATGGACTATACCGACGACGCATGTATGGTAATGTATACGTTGGACCAGAAAGACCGCATGGAAGCCGCAATGAATACCTATCGCGCTTCGCTGATGACCTCCAATGGCGCCGACCCGGTAATTGCATTCAACCTCGATGCGGCGGCCAAAAGCATCAATACGCCGTTACAGCGTTTGTGCAGCGCCACCTTTTCGCCGGTGATCACTTTACGCAACCGGGGTGCGCAAACACTTACCGCAGTCACTATTCAGGCCACTATCGATAATGGCGCTGCAGTTACCACCGGCTGGACGGGTTCACTGGCTTCTTTACAGGAAACCAGCGTAACGTTGAATTCAATGACCGTTCCCGCTGAAGGCACGCATATCCTGAATGTAGTAGTAGCACAACCCAATGGCAGTACCGATGAAAATACTTCCAACGACGTTATAACGCAAACCTTCCAGTATTATCTGCCGCAATCACCGCCATTGACCCAAAGTTTTGAAAGTGCCGCCTTCCCGCCCGCCGGCTGGGATGTGGTAAATGCCGATAATGGCATTACCTGGGAACGGGTAACCGGTGTTGGCAAAACAGGGAATGCAGCAGTGGTGATGCGCAACTTTGACTACCAGTTCAACGGTCAGCGCGATCTTCTTCGCCTGCCGGTGATGAATATTGCAAATGTCGATTCTGCATACATTACCTTCCAGGTGGCGGCGGCTGTAAGAACCGATCCTAAAACAGCCGGTAACGAATGGGATACGCTGCAGGTACTGGTAAGCAGGGATTGCGGCGCTACCTATACCAGCATCTATAAAAAATGGGGAAATGAGCTTATAACCCGCAGCGAAGCAACTTCCACTGCCTTTAAACCTGCGGCCGGTGAATGGCGTAAAGATTCGGTGAACCTGACGTCTTATATAGGGGCCGGAGAAATATTACTGGCCTTCTCCAATACCTGCAGGCAGGAGAATAATATTTATCTCGACGATATAAATGTTTACAGCTTAACTATCGATCCGGTTGTTAAGGCAAAAGGGTTCGTTATTTCGCCTAACCCTACCAGGGGCAGAATAAACATACAATTCTATCCTAATGCAGCGCTGGTAAAAGGCATCAATATTTTTACAGGCACCGGCCAGCGGGTAAGCTCACTTAAAGTGAATGCACCCGGCAGCCATATTTACAGTTTCGATATGTCACGTTTTGCCAGCGGCGTTTATATTGTACAGGTAGTGCTGGGTGATAAGGTGATTACGCAAAAAGTGATCAAGAGATAGAAGATTAATGTGATAGTCTGATAATTCGATAATTTGATAATGCCTTAAGGTTGAGCAGTTCCTATAAATGCGAAGTTCACGCGCAAGCAAGCTGATAGCCTGTATTCAATTATCACAGTATCAAATTAGCTAATTATTTCATCGGTTTCCAAAACTCCGTTATTCAACACCCCGGCATGTGTAATACAAGCCGGCAGGTCCTTACTATAATGGCTTACATACAGCAATGTAGTATTGAACGTTGCACAAAGCTGATCGATCAGTTGTTTAAAATAAGCGATCTGTTCTTCATCGAGTCCCTGGCAGGGTTCATCCAAAATAAGCAGCGGCGGGTTTTTGACGAGCGCCCTTGCCAGCAACACCATTCGTTGCTGACCCAGCGAAAGTTGAAACAGCGGCCGTTGCTGCACCTGTTGCAACTGCAATAATTCTATCCAGGCTTTTACCTGTTCCTGTTGAGCGGTTGAAATTATTTTAAACAATCCAATGGTATCGAACAACCCTGAAGCAATTACATCAAAACAGGAAGTGCCGCGGTCAAAGTATAAATGCAGTTCAGGGGAAACAAAGCCAATGCGGCGTTTGATATCCCAGATGCTTTCCCCGCTGCCCCGGCGGTTGTCGAATAAATACAGTTCATTGGCATATGCCTGCGGGTTATCGGCCGTTACCAGGCTCAGCAAGGTGCTTTTACCGGCGCCGTTTGGTCCGGATATGCTCCAGCATTCGCCTTTCTTCACCTCCCAGTTGATCTTGTTCAGAATTATTTTTTCGCCATACTGAATGGTTACGTTCACCATTTTTACCGCAGTAATGAAGTGGTTGTTTTCTGCCGCTGCCTTTAGTTTGCTGATAGCGCCTGCCGGCAGGGCGGGGTTGGAACCGGCGCTTTGGATGGGCAATTCCTGTTTTTTACCCGCCTTTACCAGCCGCCCGTTCTCCAACACGGCCACATGGGTTATACAACCGGGCAATTCCTGGGGCGGGGTTATCAGTACGATGGTAATGCCGCTGGCCACAATCGAATCAATAAGGCGGTGCAGCGTTTGCCGGCCCTCCACATCGAGCCCGGTAAACGGGTTGTCCATAATAAGCACCGCCGGGTCGAGGAACAGGGCTTTGGCCAGTTGCAGGCGTTTGTTCTCTCCGTTCGATAGCTGGATCAGCGGTTCCTGCAGCACATGCGCCAGGTGCAGTTGTTCAACCCAGTTTTTACCGGGTGCTGCGTTTATCAACGGCTGCAAAACCTCCTGAACGGTAATGGTATCCTCCGAATCGGAAGCATTGTATCGTTGCTGGTAATAAAAATCGCTGGTGTTCGACCGGTTTTTGAAATGATGCTGTTGTTCTATAAGCAGAATACGGTGGTCCCGCGCATGCGCGGGATGATGGGGCAGGTGCCAGGCAACCGTTCCGCTGTGAAATACCCGGCCGGAAAGGGCATGGGCGAGGGTGGTTTTACCGCTGCCCGATTTACCAACGATAGCCCATTGCTCGCCCGGCTGAATGGTAAGATGAATATTCTTTAAAATATCAATGTTGTTGAACGAAACTGAAACATCGGTCAGTTGGGCCAGTGCTGCACTCATAAAAATCCTGTAAATGGTGAATCGGGCTGCAACTTAAGTATTTAAACCATTGAAACTGATGGTTTGATG
>CBIHPC010000071.1:0-23991 GCA_966211305.1 uncultured Niastella sp. | reverse complement strand
GCTTCATAATCGAGGTTCTGCGCCTCGTTAAAGGACTTTTCCTCGGATGCGAATATCAATACGTCATATGCCTTTGATGCCTTCGCGCAATCGATACTGTTCATCCCGGTACCTGGCAGATCAAACACTTTGGTTTTGGCGATCTCCTTTAAGAAGTTGACCCAGCCCCAGTTCTGCATGTGGGCATTTACGTTTCTGCCGGCTCCTGGTCCTCTGCTTTCCTGGAAGACTGGAAAGTTTTCCGCCAGGAATCCATTGAGCCGCTCAAAAAAAAAGCGACATGTAGGGCATAGTTCAATGGCAGGGACTTAATCAGCTGGTAGCGCTCACCTTCTTCATTCAGAAACTCTTCGTTGAAAGCCTCGCCTTTTTTTCGGAAGTAAATACAGCAGAGCGGTAATAGTGATTCCCATTTCTCATCTCCTAATTCCATCATATTCTGCACAGCCTGCTTTGCGGTGATCAGCTCGCCAAATGTCATTTTACTATTGCTGCTCAACTCAGGCGCCGTTATGGTCCATAACTCGTCTTTCCAGCCGAATTCGTTTTCCAGCTTAAACTCCGTGTTGGTGAAGTCGCAATCATCGGCATACGACTTCATAACACTTTGATATATCGCAAACACATCTTCGATCGCTGTGTTGTTGACGGTTTCCAGCGGAATACCAGCAAAGAAGCTCAGGGACTTACAGGCAAGCTCACAGTTATACACCGTGAACTCCATATCCTTCAGCTTTTCGTTCTTGTTCTCCATTATCTTCACCAGTTGCCGGCGCAGATCCTTTCCGTACTTTGTTTCAAAGTCAATTCGTTGCTGGAGGGTAACGGCGGCCAGCGACGCCGGTATATCGTATTCCTGTCCGTTTATCTTTACCTTCATTTATTTGCCAGTCTTCTTTTTTGGGTCAGATTTGGTTTCCTGTTTGGGTTCTTCGGCTTTTGGTTGCTCTTTTGGCGTTTCAGCCTGTTTGGTAGCCATCATACCATCACCGACAGGTGCCATTGGATCACCACCCATTATAGCTTCTTCCAGACCTTTGTTGAGATCTTCTTTCAATGTAGCCCCCGCCATAGCAGACAGGTTACTGTCGGCAGCATCATCTTTATCCTCATCATCGTCATCATCGGTATGCTCGCCTTTAATACCGGCAGCGGCCAACGCCTCTTTTATCTTTTCAATAAACTCAACAGTGATATCCTTCGGCTCATCCTTCGTAACCTGCAGGCCTGCCTTCTTTGCTACACCGCGAATGAGTAGTTCCGGTATGTTGGCCAGGATGCCCTCGGCGCTGGCATCGGGACCGAAATAACCGACAGCGGCATCAACCTGCTTTCTCAGGTTGTTCACTTTATCATCGGCTGGTATCATATCATCAGCCGTGAACCTGCGCTGCTTTGCGATCGGTTTGCCACCTATCGTCTTCGCTGGGCCCAGAACAGCACTCTGACCGGTTTCCAGGTCACCGGCACCAGTAAGGAGCAGCAGCTGGTCATGCTGACGCTGAAGATCACCGGTAATGCGAATGCGGTGCATTTCGTCAGCCGGGTCTTTTAAAATTTCGTTGATAGAAGTGATGGTGCTTTTAAGAACGGCCGCAACGGCCTTGTATTGATGTGACATTGATCAAGAATTTGCTTATAAAGGTAGAAGTTATTTATTACTTTATGTCGTTATTTACTACTTTCGAATTCCAAACAATTTTTTAACAAACTCTCACAACATGAAAGGATTTATCGCAGTACTGCTGTTGGCCTCTTTCTCGTTGGGGACATTTGCTTCATACTGGCCGGATGATGGCACAGCAAAAACAGAACTGGTGAAGAAACATCATGACCTGGCAGCCGTTCAGGTGAGCCAGCCGATTGAAGTGGAAGCACCTGCTGTTCAGCCCGTCAACCATATCACGGCTGAAGTAAATGTAAAAGCAATCTGCCGGCCGAAGGAGGCAACGGCGAATGCACCCCCGTTAATTATCTTGGAGCAATCACCACAGGAAAGCAACCGTATAAGGCGGCTGAGGTGTGAATAGCTTTTAAATTATTGGATCTCCCGACACAGGGCCCTGTAGAGATACAGGGCTTTTTTGTTAGCTTTAACATATGATAAAAGCAACTGAACTCCGCATTGGGAATTATACCCATAAAAAGGATGCAACCATAGACGCAGCAGGAAAGGTGAATTATTCATACCGGTTGCATGTAATTGACCATAATGATATATATCATATTGTTGAAGATGGCGACCCTACAAATCACCCCATCCCCCTAACTCCCGAATGGCTGGAAAGGTGCGGGGAAAAATGCATTAATAATAATGGCTGGGAATACCAAATACGTATTGGAGCATTGAAGTGGTATTTCAGATGGAACAAGGAATGGTATTCAGAATTAGGCGGAATCTATATTGATTCAAAGGTCAAGTACATACACCAACTTCAAAACCTTTACTTTGCTCTTACCGGCGTAGAGCTCACCATAAAAGAAACTGTATGAAACAAATATCAGTAACACCACGGCTAATCCCAGGTTGCAGTGTATCCAAATTCGATCACGTTCCTTTCCACGCGGAACTATCAACCTATATGGACTCCTTTCAGAAACAATTACGTGAGGACATTGAAAACAACAGACTGGAGCAAATCAGGGAACGTTTACATGATATGGGCTACGCTTTCGGTGACATGTATATGTTAAAAGAATTCCTTAAAGACAATGCCACAATTATAACGTACCCAAATAAACCTGACTACCGGGAAATGTATTTATTTGCCGGCACAAAAGATCAGGCAACGGTTGGAGCCTGGTGGGAAACATATGAATATGTGCAAGAGTTTGACAATCCAGAAAGAGGTTTTAAAATGACCATTATTGCCGGTAAGCCGCCGCAATGCTAATACTCCAACGCCCCCAGCAGATCCTCTTCCTCCCAATCCTCATCCTGAGACTCAGAGTGATATTTAAACCCGGTTGATCCGTGCCGCTGAATACACTGAGAAAGCACGTCAGCCAGATCCATAAACTTACCATTGGGGAATTTCAAAATACCCTGCATTTTATCGTCAAACAACTGATCGGCAATACTCTTTCGTACACACACAAAACCGGCTTCAGCTGTGGGTGATGCCATCCGGGCCCGGGCAACCTTATCCTCGCCGCCCTTCACCGGTATTTCGATGGCGGTAACGCCCGCCTTTGACAGCGTTTGTACAGCAGATATACCCGTGGCCTTTGCCTCAATATAATGGCTCGGCTGTTTGGTTTTCATCCATTTGATGAGGTCTGGAAACTCCTTCCAGGCCCAACCCAGATCATCGAGGAATATTTTCCCGTTATACTTGAAGCTGGTGATATAGGCCGATGCCGCGTTCTTTTTCTTTTTCGTATACGCCAGGTCCCAGTCTGAACCAAGGCCTTCACCTAGGTCGCGGCGCGGCATGAATTCATCAGGTACGACAGTAAACCACTCGCGCTGCCAAACGGTCCCATTTGCCGGCGACGGTTCCTGATCCCACTGGCCTGAGTATCCGTAGGTACCGAGATCAATGGTAGCCTCTTCAATAACCCCCAATCCGTTACGTACAGGATCCAATACTCCCAGCCGGGTTGTTTTATAGCGTTTTGCCAATGGATGGCTTTCGGGCACGTTGATGTAAGTGTAGATACTTCGGTACTTGGCTGGCTTCACACAATCCTGATCGACATCTACCGCAATACCCGGTAGTTTTATATGGCGAATACGATCGCCTTTCTTATCCAGGAGCGTGCCGGTAGGATCGGCTTCATGTAACCGCTGCATGATTAGGTAGGTAACGGTAACCTCTTTATTGGTCTTTCGGCTGGGTAGTGTTTCACTGAAGAACGCATTGGCTTTGTTCCGCTCTGCATCTGATTTGGCGCCGGCCGGATCGATAGGATCATCAACCTTCAGGATATCCGCGTGCTTTGAAGTCAGAGTACCGCCGACGGTGAACGCGTAGAATTCGCCGTTGGATTCAGTGAGGAAATTATGGGAGGTGTCTTTGTCCTTACTGATTATAACTTCCGGGAACCAACGCTGGTACTTATCCGACTTCATCACCTTCCGGATAGCCAGGGCGATACCGGTTACGGCCATATCAGAATAAGAACCAACAAACACCTTTATGGAAGGTTTCATGGCAAATTCCCAGCAAGTAGAGAGAACAGAAACGATTTTCGTTTTGCTGGTGCCGGGCGGCACATTGATCACTACATCATACTCTTTCGGTTGCCGGGCGAACACACGGCGATCGGCAACTTCGATCTCATCGCACATCACCTGCATGTGTGGGGACCAAATAAGCGGATCATCTACAATCACCGGCCAGAATTCTTTTACGAAGAAAGAAAGGCCACCATCGCGCCGGCAGAGCTGGGCGCCAATCTTATCAAAGTTTATCGATGGTAGCTTCTCACCCATTAGTAGGTTTACGGGCGTTATAAAGAGCCTGAAGGACTTCGGTAGGTACCTTTTCCCAATCTATATCATCTTTGGTGTTGTGAGTTTTTATTGGTCCACCGTTAGGACCAGATACTTCACCGGAGAAGCGTTCTTTATACTTTTCAGGAAGATTGCCCTTTAACAATAATTGAAGAAGGGTATCTGAGAATTCGCGGATGGTGCCGACTTTCTTCCCGCCCTGGTATACTGGTTTCAGTATCCCTTCAAAGGCACGGCGTACAGCCTCATCTTCCAATGCATCGGCGGCGATGATGCGGGACTTTTGGAAATCCTTTTCAAACTCTTCATCCTTTTCTCTCCAGTCGTATACAGTGCGACGGGGAATTTTAGCTTTAAAGCAGGCACGACGTACAGAAGCGGTTTCTTCCATCGCTCTGAGAAAATCCGCTTTCCTCTTTTTTAGACTTCGCTTATCTACGGTATGTGCAATGGTTCGCGGCATTATTGGGGAACTTCTTACCACAAAAGTAAGTTATTTACTACATAATGGCGTTATTTACGACATTTGCAAAAGATGGATGTAGTTATCCCCTACCGACATAGCGCCCATAACGGCCTCGAATTACGCTACACACTACGCGGAATTGAGAAGTTCTTTCCTGATCTGGAGAATATTTTCATTATCGGCGACTGCCCGGGGTTCTTAAAAAATGTAATCCATATACCGACTACAGAATCAAAAGAAAGACAGTTCAAAGCACTCAATATCAAGAACAAATTATTGCTTGCCTGCCAGGATAAACGTGTGAGCGACAGCTTTGCGATGTTCAATGATGAACACTTTTTATTGAAGCCATTTACACCAACGGTTCATCATGCGGGTAAGTTAGAACATTCAATTAGGCGGTATAACAGCCATCAGACCTACCGTAATACCCTCACCAATACCCTTTTATTTTTGAAAGATGGATTTGATTTCGACACTCACTCGCCAATAGTTTTTCGAAAAGATATTTTTATCAGGACTGTCACGAAAGCTGATTGGTCGCGACCATGGGGTTATGGGATAAAATCTCTTTACTGTAACATGGCTGGAATCAAAGGCGAATTCGCAACCGACTTAAAGATTAAACAAAGTTGGTCAAAGGAAAACATCTCGGGCTATTTACTTAACCGCCCCTACTTCTCCCTGGATGATCGGGCTTTAAACGTGGCAATGTTTAGGGTCCTCGAAGATTTATACCCCCAAAAAAGCATATATGAATCTGACTGAATTAGCTCTCAAACATGGCAGCGATAAGGCTGGCCATCACAATTACACACCGATATACGAAAAGTTTTTTGCTCCCTACCGTCAACAATCAATAACGTTATTGGAAATGGGTATAGGTGGATATGAATACCCTGACCGTGGCGGCGCCAGTCTTAAAATGTGGTATGATTACTTTCCGCATGCAAAGATCATAGGTATCGATATTTTTAAAAAGGTCGGTCTGACAAACGATCGCATTTTTGTATACCAGGCCAGCCAGGCTAATAAAGAGGCTCTAACCGAATTGTTACGCGGCCATGATTCGCCTAAAATCATTATCGATGATGCCAGCCATATTAACCATTTAACCATAAAGACCTTTCAAATCCTTTTTCCGTTACTGGCTGCAGGTGGTATCTATGTTGTCGAAGATATCGAAAGCTCCTGGGCGCCTGCCGGTTCATGGGCGGATGGTTGTAGTGACCCTTACGATTTTCAGGCAAACACTACCGTCAATTATTTCCGCCGCCTTCTTAACGAGATCAACGCCCAGTATATTCCACATTTTTCATCATGCGGGTGGAAGGATATTGAATCGATCCACTTCTTCAAAAACATCATTTTCATCCAAAAGAAATAATTATGTTGACTTTTTCCCGTCTTGGCAAAATGGGCAACCTGGGCAACCAGTTGTTCGAAATTGCCAGCACCATCGGCATTGCCACGAGTAACGGCCATCATTTTGTATTTCCTGAATGGCAATACAGAAAAAATTTTAAAGGTGTTTTGCCTGCCGGCACGTTGCCGGGCGCCATGGTTCTCAATGAACAACACTACCATTATCATAAATGGCCGGTTGAAAATCTTTCTACAGCTGGACCTGGTAAAAGCTATGACCTCAAAGGCTGGCTCCAGTCGGAAAAATATTGGGAACATATAGAGCCGCAAATCCGACAGCTTTTTACTTTCCAGGAAGATTTTGAAGCAGGTGTCCGCAACCGGTTTGCAAAGGCATTCGAGAAAACCACAATCGCGATCTCAATACGTCGTGGTGATTATGTTGGCAATCCAAATTATGAGCTGCTACCGGTAACTTACTATATTCAAGCATTACTTGCACACTTCCCGGACTGGCAGGAACATAATATCATTTTCTTTTCCGATGACCTACCCTACTGCCGCATTCATTTTGAATGCTTGGCCAACGCCTGGTTTGCTGATAGCTGCAGCCCGATCGAGCAGCTATGCCTGATGAGCATGTGTAACCATTTCATTATTGCCAATAGCACATTCAGCTGGTGGGGCGCTTACCTAGGAGAAAAAGAAGGAGCCAAGGTTATCCGGCCGGCATACCTTTTTGCCGGACCACTGTTGGAACGTAACGATTCAAAGGACTTTTATCCCGATCGATGGATTTCTTTCGATCATAAAACCGATAAGCTGTATCTGCGTGATGTGACGTTTACGGTACCGGTATTTCATGATCACCCGGACCGTCGCCAGAATCTCGATCTTTCCATCTGCATGCTTCAACGGGATTTCGATACCCATGTCATTATCGGCGAACAGGGCAGCAACCAGTTTAGTTATATGGCTCAATGGGCAAAGTATGTGCGGTTTTCCGACATGAAAGAATTCCACCGAACAAAGATGTTGAACGATATGGCCATGATGGCCGAAACGCCAATTATTGTAAACTGGGATTGCGATGTGTTTGTACCTCCAATGCAAATATGGCTGGCTGCCGAGGCAATTCGCAATGGACAGGATATGGTTTATCCTTACGATGGACGATTTGCTCGCGTTCCCAGGGGCACCTGGTTTAAAAAGGTAGAGCATCATCTGGATATAGGCATATTCGGCGACACTGAATTCACCGGGAAAAAAGGCAAGCCGATGCCAGTATCATCAGTGGGTGGCGCCATCTTTTTTGACAAGGATGCGTTCATCGACGGGGGGATGGAAAACGAAAAGATGATAAGCTATGGCCCTGAGGATTGCGAACGCTGGGACCGGTTTCATGCGCTCGGATTTAAGGTAATGCGGATCTCAGGTAGCCTTTATCACATGGATCATTTTTGTGGGCCAAACAGCTCCAGCCGGTGCCCTTACTTTAAAGCGAACCATGGAGAGCTGGCTAAAATCAGAGCAATGAAGCCAGAAAAGTTAAGGGAATATGTTGATTCCTGGCCATGGCGCCACATTTATACAGAGCGGTATTACAACCGGATATCAGAATCGGCGATCGTATCTGCCCGGCAGGTATTTTCAGCTTTAGCGTTTGAAGGTATCAAACCAACCTCTGTGATTGATATTGGTTGTGGAGTCGGTGAATGGGGTAAAAATACTTCGTTCTATTATATAGGCGTTGATCATAATGTACCTAAAAAGGCACTTATTATTCCTGAGGACCGATACTATGACTTTGATTTAACGAGTGTTAAGCCGTTTCTCGTAAGTGGCAAATACGACCTGGTTCTATGTCTGGAGGTCCTTGAACATATACCGGAGCAATATGCGGATCAGGTAATCAAACTCTTATGCAGCCTGGGGGATATGGTATTATTCAGTGCAGCCATTCCATACCAGGGCGGAGTCGGTCATGTAAATGAACAATGGCAGAGTTACTGGGCTAAAAAGTTCATGGATAATGGTTTTTATCAATCGAAAGTAAAAGTCCGAGATATCATCAATGATGATCCTTTGATTGACATTTGGTACCGCCAGAATATCGTATTATACGAACGAAACGGTGAAGGCGGACTTGTTACCAGTTACGTACATCCCGGCATGTATTTAAATGTAGTGCGATCGAAATGCCATGTATAGTTCAGCAAGACACTGTAAATGCCGGCAAACTACCGGCATTTACTATTTCAGCAACTCGTTACTCACCCGATGCAGCTCAGTAAACACCTTTCCCTGCCCTTTCTGATCATTTACCGGAAACTGGTTCCATAGTGGTGTGCTCAACCAGACTTCGTTCGTATCGATATTCCATATGCCGGCGTGCTGGCCACCGTTAAGCTCAGGCTTATGGTGGATGGTAACCGTTACGGTGTCCGTTTGGCCTTTTGGTATGAAAATGATCGTGCGGCGCATGGCATGAAGGTATGAAATGCTTTATTTCTATACTTTTTGCTTTCTTACCTCATCCAACCTTTCTTCCCATGTTTTCCGTCCATTTCGGTATTGCCTTTTCTTTTTCCTGTCGCGTAGCCAGAAAGGGAATGCTATAATCCCTATCACAATAACAATAACAACAGGCATCCAACAAGGGCTTAACACCCACCACCAGGACCATTTTATTTTGTCCAACAATTTCAGTACTATGAACGCAACGGTTAAAAGGCCAAAGAAGCCTACGCCTCCTGTAGATTTTGAATCGCTCATACTTAAATATCACCCTTCCGGGTCGGTTTTATTTGGTTCACGTATATCCTTATAATCAATATTATTCGCCTGCAGGTAGTGCCGCTGGTTCTGCGATAGGTACCAGAATTTTTCCAGCAGAATACTGGTGAGCCGACCACCCAGCAATGGCCGCTTATGGATGAAGGGCGCCTGCTTTACGATATAGGCATCCTTTTCCTTGTCAACATGAATGAGCCCGGCGTATGGTGGCAGGTTATCAACGGAAATTATTCCTGGCGGGCTGGCATAGTAGAATCGGTTGGGGCAAAGGATGTCAGAAAGCGGTTTTATTACAATTTTGGTGCATGGCGCCAGGATCTCCACTTCCTTCCGTTGTATGAATGAATTACCATAGCCGGTTACATAGTCTGCCGTCCGATAATCCCGTGTATAACCTTTTGGATGCTGCCAGGTGACCTCCTGATAAGAAAACTTGCCAATAACCCTGGCCACGCTCCATTCGTATCGGTGAGCCGGGTGCCCGGTTATATGGTGCGACTTCCCCTGCACATTAGACCTGAACAGATGGTGCTTCTCCTTTTCAAAATCCTTTTTATAGTCCGCTTTGCTGATCTTCATCTCAACCTCATACACATTGCCGCTCTTGGTTACCGAGAACAGATCACTCTCCCAGTTGAACACATATGTATTCGGTAGGATGTACTGGTGATTGTGGAACAACCGGCGTACAGCCTGCTGCAGGTCGCGTTCGGATATGGAGTTTTTCGACATGATTATCAATCGATATACCCGTTAATAATTAGTTTGTTCGCCTCGACCAGCACCTTCTTATCCTGGCCACTGTCATCCTTAATGTGCTCTCGGTCCGGTGTCAGCAGATGTACGACCACTTTACCATTCACCAGGTTATCACGGTTGTACGTGCGGCCGAGTTGGGTGGTGTTATCCTTGGTGGTATAGCTGACGAGCTTGCCGGGTGATTTCATCATTGTAATTTTTACGGTTCAAAGGTTACTATGGCTTCCTTATGCAACAGGTCATCCATCTTAACATTGAAGCATTTGGAGATAAGCAGAATTTCTTCGAGCTCGGGCGTGGCGCGGCCGTATTCCAGATCGATCATCCGCTTACCGTTTTTCAATCCGATTTTTTCGCCTGCTTCACACCCTGACCATCCTTTTTTAGCTCTCAGTAACCGGATGTTGGTGCGAAATTTCTCATAAAGCATATCCCTGGCCTCCGCCAATGAAACTCGTTCCATTTTATTATCGAGCTTTTGGATAGCTACGGTTTTGTTTGTTTTTGCCATAGTCGAAATTTTTTGCGTTACCCAGGTAACAATGCTTTATAATTGGTTTTCTTCAACTTCTCGAAGAAGGTTTCCTCCTTCGCTGGATCCCATACGTATGGCAGGAACACCTGTAGGGCCTCAGCCTGCTCCAATTTGATCATTGATAACTGGCACTCCACCCATTCAGAAACGATCTTCCAAGCTGTGCGCTCTGCCTGCTGCTCGATCTTCTTTCGGGTATCCGGCCGCGGCCGCTTTACTTCATTCCACAGGACCCTATAACAGGCATCAACCCGGGCAGGTAACTCGAAGAACACCGGTATATTATTAACCGGCATGCGGAAGCGGATGGCGCGGCAGATGCCATCTTCGTACTTCTTACTTATATCAGTGGCGCCGGCCTGAACCAGGCATTCCTCGATCCGTGCCATGGAACGGGAGGCAGGCACTTCGGATGTGTAGTTTTTGAGATTCATTTTATGTTATTATAATCTCGCCGTGAACAATAAGTTTACTCCCAACCCCAACCGGTTCAGATATACCGGCTCAATACCGAACAGCTGCGTATCACTGATGGACCAATAAGCCCGGTAGCTCGCACCGAGCAGCCCGCGAACAGTACCGAATACTGTCACCAGCTGCGGGCGTTCATTCCCTGTGGCCGTCAGCTTATATATCACACGGCCGATAAGATCTATCTGGGTGATCTTCTCCGTGCCTTTGGCCGTGGCCACTTTCTCGTTGTACATTACAGGTCCGGCCAGTGCGCCCAACTTACCATCGATCGGCCATATCCCGGCCTCCATGGAGAACCAGGCGCCGGACTGGGTTACGCCTGGTGTGAGGTTGAATACGAAAGTGCTGGGGTCGCATTGAGCGAAGGAATGCTGGCTAATTTGGCATAGAAGGATGAGTAGGAGCTTTTTCATTATTGTAACGTTTTTAGTTTGCGTAATCCGGTTTGAATCCTGCTGTACACCGAGGCGTGGTCCCTGCCGATTAGTTTGCCAATTTCCCGCAGCGTCAGGCCTTCGTAAAACCTTTGCTCTATAACAAACCTGGTGTCTGCCGGCAGACTGTTTACTTGCGCCTTAAGATCCTTTGCTTCAAACAGCAATATCGTTTTGCGCTCGGGCTCCGGCATTGCTTCCATTTGCCGGCGAACATATTTTTGATGCTTCAGCCAGTCCCGGCATTTATTCTTCACGATCGTCGTTATCAAGGCCTGAGCTTCTCCATAACTCAAATGCTGGTACGGTATCATTTTGATGAAGGAATCCTGCACCATGTCCTCGCCTTCTTCCCCGGCCATACTGAAGGCCAAACGCATCAGGCGTGGATAATCGTTATCGTATAGCTTCTTTAACATATGCGGGGAATGTTTCTGGCCTACCGGTTTTCGAAAGGATTTTATATTTTATTACCCACACCCATGGGTTGGCCTGCCAGGATTCAGCACCATTGATTTTTTGCCATAATTCAGCGAACAATTTTAATTGGCTACCCGACCATGTGATGTGATCAATAGACGCACTGGTCATACTTGTGGCACCTGACTTGAATTTTTCACCAACACCTTCTGCCAAAACATCCCATGGAGTTATATCCCGTAATCGCTCAACCCTTACATCGGTAACTTGTAGCCAGATACGTGCTACCTTCTTAGGCATAAACCGCCCTAAACGCTTATACCAACCTGGTCGGAATAAATCTTTTTTACTTCTACGAAGAACTTCAGCCGGTTTGTCATTGTAATACCTGATCTCATTAGTTATCGCAATAAACATTACCTTCTGTTTGCCGGTTTTTGTAAACTCGCCCTCCTTTTCAATCCAATAGCCATAACGGTAATGCTCTTCCCGAACGTAAAGGATGTCGCCTTTTTTGATTTGCGAGAATTCGTCAGCGAATTGATGCTGCCAGTTTGGATGACCATCAACCTTTACATAACCCTTGTGGTTGCCCTCGTATAAATTACCATCTTCATCGACACACCATATCGGTTGAGGGTTTATTATACGCCGGGTCATTTCTTTTCGATCATCCATGTTGGCCTGCACCATTATGGTGCTAAAGAGTATGGGTATTTCTTTCATTACTTAAGCTTTAATTCCGTTTGCAATTCATTCACCCACTCCGGCCGTACACCAGGCAATTCAAAAAGATCACCAGTCAACTCGTCCGGCTTCATCCAGGCCCGGGCTATTTCAACCCAAGCTTCCGATACTGTCCACTTGCGCGACTGGTGCAGGGTATTGATCAGGCCGAGCGCATAGTGAGCTGGTATATCATACCCATTCCACATTATATTCCCAACCCACCATTGGGTGCCATTGTGTTTGAACCGGCGATCATAGCATATGATCAGGCGATCCAACTGATCGGTAGTTCGCAGCGGCTCCCCACTCAAATCAACAGGCTCCAACCGAAGCATAAGATCACCGTCTGGTGCCAGGAATACAACTTCATAAGCTTTACCTGATTTCTTTCCGTGGCTTGTGTTTTCGCAGATGAGTACTTGCATATCAAAAAAGTTTTGTTGTGTAACGGAATCCCTGGAAGCCAGGGCGAATAATTTTCGTAGGGGATTTGATTAATGGACCTGCCAGAATAATATGAGGCCAATCTACAGGAACATCGGGGCCATCGGGTAACATTTGGCCGGTACTTCCAGGTAAATGATAACCGCCATACATACACCGGTAATGAATCCGGTTGCAAATGATCACGTACACGTACAGCAGATCCTCGTTCTTTGGCTTATTCTTGCACTTATGCATCCAATAACCATCATCATCTTCGAACGTGCTTTCAAACCACCTTACGAACTTCAGCAGGCCACCCTTCTCCATAATCATCTCCTTGCCCATAGTCACCGCTATCCCCTCCGCCATCATCCATTTGTCCTTTGAGTACCCAGTTGGTGTGATCATTCATCTTCGATTTAAACGTGACAATAATTTGGATCCGGGCAGGATCAATAACAGGCAATGCTTTCATGAGGCAGGATATTTTAAAATTTAATTGGCGTTCCCTGGACTTTGCATTTAATTCCCATGACCTATCTTTTACATACCATAGCCAAACGCGCTCTTTATATATAAGCCCTTTGTCATAATATATTTCTATGCAGCATTTCATACTTCCTTTATTATAATGCCATGAACTTTTTTCATCAACCGCCGCTTCTTTATATACTCCCGGGTTCGGTGGCCCTTCGCATCTTCAACCACCTTTTCTCCGGTAGCACGAATGATGTAAGTAAAATCAGCGATATACTTCAGCGAATGCGTACCACCGGGGTTCAACTCATATGGCACCTGCAGCTCGAGTAAACCGATGATGCCGGCCTTCAACATGAGTTTCAATTCTCCGTACCGGTGAGCCTCCTTTATACTGTCGAACTCAATCCCGTCTACCTCATGCTTTTCGTTGCCGTACTTCGATCGCTTCTTTTCCTTCTTCTGTTCAACCGGTACCGGCTCAGGGTTATTGACCTTATACCCGCGAATCTTGCCTGCGGCCAGCTGCTGCTGTAGATACTGTATGGTGATGCCGGTTTTCATTTAAAAAGGGAGGTCTTCATCTTTTGTATTATCGGCATAAGGCATCCGCGGCGCCTCATTGAGCACATCTTTCAATGGCCGTAAATTGGGAGATGGTGCTGGTAGTGCTGGCTTTGTAAACAAATCCTTATCTACTTCTTCCCATTCCTGCGTATCCTTATTCAATTCAAAATCGATTGTAAGCAGCATGCCGTTACGTGCCTTTGCGATCCTGGTATATCGCCGGTTACGTAGCGACGCGTCATTTGCAATCTCATCTTCATCCGGCCCCCATAAAAACACTACTACATCAGCATCCTGTTCAATTGATCCAGATTCCCGCAGGTCACTGAGTTGCGGTTGGCGCTTTGTGCCGGTTCGCTTCTCAACATCACGGCTCAATTGCGAGAGGGCAATAACAGGAATCTTCAGTTCTTTAGCTAAAAGCTTCAGACCGCGGCTGATCTTTGATATTTCCTGTTCACGGTTACCCTTATTATCATCACCGCTCATCAGCTGCAGATAATCCACCAGAATCAAACCGATGCCGTATTTCTTTTTCAACCGGCGGGCCTTTGCCCGGAGCTTCATGATGGTTAAGCCGGGATCATCATCTATAAAGATCTTTGTTCCGGCCAGCGTCTGAATACCATCTCTGAACAACCGCGTCATATCAGCATCTTCCAGACGGCCTGTTTGTATACGGTGTAACATCATCCCTGTTTCAGCGGCCAGCATTCTTAGCACCAATTGCACATCTTCCATTTCAAGGGACCACAATGCCACGGGTACCGGTTTAACCTGGTTCATTGCCGCATTGCGGGCTAGCTTTAGTGCGAAGGAAGTTTTACCAACTGATGGCCGGGCAGCCAGGATGATGAAATCAGTGTCCTGCCAGCCTCGAGTGGCGCGGTCCATCTTTTCAAACCCGGAAGGCACACCGGTAATGTGCGTATCCTGTTTGCGCCACTCTTCAATTTTCTGAACTGCCTTTACCAGTACAGAATCGATTCCCTTCACTACCCCCTGCACATGCTTTTGCCCGATACTCAGTAGCTGCTGCTCTGCTTCATCGAGCAGGTCAAAGGCATCGGCAGAATGTTCGTATGCGTTGGATACTATCTCACCTCCAATTCGTATCAGCTCGCGCTGTAAAAACTTCTGTGCGATAATCCGCGCATGGTTCTCGATGTTTGCGGAAGAAGTGACTGATTTCGTAAGCGCTGTTACATAGTACGGCCCCCCAACCTCCTCGAGTTTTTCCAATGCCTGCAGTTTCTCCACCACCATGCTGATATCAGTAGGCTGTCCCTTCAGATGTAGATCAAGGCAAGCCCGGAAGATGGTTTGATTCGCAGGCACATAGAACGATTCATCTGAAAGAACATCGGTTACCCTGTCGATTGAACCAGGCTCGAGCATAATGGTGCCCAAAACCTGCGCTTCCAAATCCTTTGCATTGGGTGGCATTTTCCCGTATACCAAAGTGCTAAGGTCAACAGCATTCTTCCGCCTTTCTTTTCGATCTTGATTACGCTTTGTCAGGTCCATCGATGCCAAGTTTTTTACGGTTTTCAGCTTCTTCCTGTTCGCGGGCGGACGGGCCTGTTCTTACAGGAGCTTCCTCCTTTTTACCCTTGTTGAAATTAGTTTGGTTTTTTTCCCACGTAACAAGGCGAAGCTTTGTATCCCAGGTATCCTGCATTTCCTTTTTGAATTTAGTCCGGCTTTTATTCGGCTCACGCCAGTAGTCGTAAAATGCTCGAATCATTTCCTTTCCGTATTGTGGAATAAACTCAACCAGACTGTTGCCAAACTCCTGCTGACGAATAAGCATTTCCTTTTGCTTATCCTCCAAACTTTTTTTTGGAGGCGAAACGGCATCGCCGTTTTCGCCAGTACTACTATTCTTCTTTTCTTTTATTTCCTTTACTTTACTTTGTGGAGTTTCTTCCGACTTTTTCGGGGTTTCTTCCGCCGGATTGCCGGAAGAAACCGCAGAAACGAGAAACTTTTCATCTATTACGCAATCCTTTCGCTTTCGAGTTGCATCCAACCAGGTAGCCTGAATACGTGCTGAAGTGAGAATGTGAAACGAATCAAAGACAGTTTTATCAAATAACTCCCATTTGATCAACCTCGGTACAACCTCATTTAAGAAACTCACTGAGAAACCACAGTAATCGTAACGTCTCAGGAACTTCAGCTGTACATCTTCATTCCACTCAGTATAGTATCCGTTCGTCTTATAAATCCACGCACAAAGCTTTATGTAAAGGGTTTCGCCCTTAATTTTAAATTCGCCAACAATCATCCCGAGTTTATCATCCTGATCGAGATCCACATCGTAAGGAAAGTAATCTATGCCTTGTCGCGTCGGTCTGGCCATCTTCGGTTATAAGGTTTTGGATTTTTAAAAGAAAAAAAGAGTTTTATTACTTCTCTTTTACATAACACGGGCTCCAGAACTCACTCATGGTTGTATCGGGAAAACGAACCAAGTACTTACCACCGTCCTGATTTATTACTTTGCCCTCACGGGCCTTACCATTTTCATCGGTAACAATTACTGGCGTGTTATTACTAATCGGTAGTTTAACTTCTTGCATATTTATGATTTTAACAGTTTGGTAATTATTCATGACATAAAACCGGGAACTCTCTAATCCTGAGATGCTCAGGCCATTCATCGATATTTCCCCCATGCCGATCTTTCAGGCCCATTGCCTTTGCTAAGTGAGTACCAAGTTGTTTAACAAATACAGGAATATTATTGAACTGGCATTCTTTTACAATGCTTTCAATCCAGTCCAACTGGCACGGCCGGTACCTGTATTTACCAGTTTCATTACCACTTTCTCCGCCAACGATAACCCAATCAAAAGCAGGCAACACATATAGCTCGCCTTTCAGCGATTCAAAGTATTTCTTCACTTCACCCAACTTAATCGGCCCATGTAACGGTTCCAGTGAAAGGAACTTTACTCCGTCGTGGGCAACCAAACTCATGTCGATCATTCGCTGAACACCGTTTTGTGAACCAACGCTGGTACCTAACCAAACGTTTTTCCAGCCGCAGCCCCAATCCTTTGGCAGAAATTCATTAACTCGCTCCGGTCTTTTGGTAAGTATCTGGAAAGTATGTTGCGGGCACCTGCGAATAATATCCCATGCCTCATTCCGGTAACTATCAATAGCCTCATGAAAGAAGTCAGTCAATGATGATGTGAATATTCTTGACGGTTCTTCCAGCTTTAACGGCAGGCCGAATACTGTTTTAGTTCTAACTATCTCCAGCGGATTGTACCTGGTACTGTTGAAACTGTCCCGGTACATGTAACAGAACTTACAATCTTCATCAACCTTTGTGCAGCCGCGTGCAATGTTCCATGTGGCATCAGTCCATTGTATGTTTGAGTGTTGTCCCATTTATTTCTTTTTTATGCAACCGCTTTTGAAAATGGTACATTGGTTAACTGCCGGCCGTTGTTGACAATCATATAAAGGCCACGTTCATCCTTTGCAATCTTCATGGTTTCGATCTTACCGAACAGGTTAATATTACCGCCCAGGTCAACAACCCAACCCTCTTTCACGCTACCATCAGCATATTTGTATGGCCTCATTACTCGCCCAACAATCTGGTAATACAATGAAAGCGACATAGTGGAACGGGCGATCAATACGGCCTCGAGTTCAGGATAATCGAAACCGGTTGTGAGCACACCGACATTGATCACACAACGGATCTTACCTGACTTAAATTCATTCAGGATTTTTGTTCTTACAGCCAGTTCGGTTTCGCCGGTGATCACCACGGCACCCGGTATACCCTTGGCTACTTGCATAGCCTCTTCGATCAGGGCACAGAACACCAGCAGATTATTTCGTTTCTTCAATAACCGGTTACCATACTCTACAGTGATCTTCGGCATGTTGATTTGACGGTAATATGCCTTCATGGAAGCGTCTGTAAAGTCGGTACCCGATGAATTCAACGATAGCATGGTGCGATCGATCACATTAAAAGAAAAGTACTTTAGCGGCGCCAGGTGGCCGGCATTGAACAGTACATCGTTCTGCACGTAATACAAAACCTTACTGAATATCCGAGGGGATTGTCTGGTGATAAACCGCAATTCTGCACCTTCCGAATTGGAGCCCAAACGGTAAGGAGTAGCGGTCAAGCCGAGCACTTTTGTATGAGAGAGCGTATTGATAAAGCTCTCGTACATTCCCTGCGCAGGGTTCACCAGGTGACAATTATGAACAATAAGGCCGGGAGCTGGTTTTTTACTGTTTTTATCATAACGAGCTGAGGACACAACATAGGTCTCATTGTCTTCTACCTGTATATTAAACACCGGTTCAAACCCAATGGATTCCTTGCCTAATAACACACAGGCACCTCGCTCTTTGAAAACACAATTCCATTCATATGTGCCCGCCAGATGTCTGCACTGATCTACCAATTTATATTTCATTGAGGGATGAACATATTTTGCAATCCCTCTGGTTAAGACTTCAACTGCAGTTTTTCTAAATTTTATAAAGTAGTGAGGTCTCTTACTTTTTCTGCCAACGTCAGTACAAACAGTGCCAGGAATCCCTAAATCTTTCAATTTCAAACACAGCCTTTCTGTTAATTCTTTGGATAGAGCGGTAGAATAAAGACTACCATAGTTTTGATTTTTTGAAAGATGCCCATCATCCATCCAGGCGATTGCCAACATTCTTAAATTGAGATTGTCAATAACATTTTCCAGCTTGCAACTATCATCTTCAATAAAAACAACCTTGGAAGAAAACGCATATGCATTTTTTTCAGCAAAACCATTCTTCAGAATAAGTCGAGGTTGTTGATTAAGCATTGCCGCCTTCCACATAAGGTAATCCTTCTGATCAGCCCCTTGTATAAATCTAAAGCGATTGATATTCTTAATCTTCCTTGTTCGATCTAATGACCCGTCGCCGAGTAAACTTCCCAATAAAAGACTTCTTTGGTCACTATTGGGAATAGCAGCATATGTTCCATTTGCCCGTGAGGACAGAACACAATCACCAATCTGTAATTCCCAAGCGGTTTTCCATCCATTATTTGTAAGAAATGGATGTCCCTCTGTACACTTTACAGAAACGTTCTTACTAAACTTTAGCTTAAATACCTCCTTATTGCCATTACACCTGCCAGCGACAACTGGCTTTAATTCGATTGCACCGCTGTCCTCATTGTAACTGAGAACCCTCGGCACTGATTTACCGGTATTAAGCTGTTTGACATAATAGCCAATCTTAACCTTGCCTGTTTCTGTACTTATGTAAGTATCATACGGGAAACACTCATCGATGATAATATTCTTAAACTTTTCGAACAGGTGAATTTTCTTTGCCACACTACCGATCGTTACAAAGGTGATATCGTCGATATACTTCATGCCGGCGGATGCTGAATATATACCAGCGCGAAAGCCATAGCTTAGAAACTTTTTGAAGTTCTGCTCCAGAATCTCTTTTGACGGCTGGAACACAACTGTTTTACCGGTAAGCTCTTTCGCGATATTGGCAATAACTACGCTTTTACCACTCCCTGTAGGAAGTATTTCAATAGCGTTTTTCTTTTCCTTTTTATCGTGAAAGTAATCAACGGCCGCATCTATGGCTTCGCGCTGGTATGGTCGTGGTTGAAAACTCATAGCGGTGAATCAAAATCGTCATCGCCATCAGTTTCTTCGTCCGCTTCTTCTTCAACAGGCTCATCTTCCTGGCCGGCCTCCGATTTTTCAGCAGCGGCTTCGGGCGAGGCTATGGTTAGCTGTTTCGCTTTTTTCCTTTTCGGCTTATCTTCATCTTCGTCATCATCCTCTACATCGGGAACAATGTATTTTCCTTCCTTATACAGGGCTACTTCCTCGCGGGCTTTGTCAGCGAGGTCCTTAAGCTCATTATACCATTTATAAGAGGAAAGGGTTGAAATGTCGATCCATGGAGTGGTTAAGCTCATACGGCCACCAACATTGGCAATGTGTTTACTTCCCATCAGGCTGATTGATTCCATATCCTCACCCCCTTTCACCTTGAATCCGTTCACATGGAAGTCGGCGGTTACATCATCGTTATGATGTTGGTCAATGTCCTGAATATCGAGCCCTTGCAATGAGAAAACGCCATACACCGCCGCCATATGCACACGCATTTTTCTTAGCACATCACGCATATCATCTTTTATGATGCCCTTTCCATCTACCTTATGCTTATCATATGGTCCTTTCCCCTCAACCATCTCGTACTTGTAATTACAGAAATCATCGACTATAACAGCTTCGGTAATTTTATAAGGCCGTTTCTTTTTTTCCAACGTCAATACATCTTCCATTTCCTTTTCAGTTACCGGGTTTTCTTTTGAGCCCCTTTTAGCTTTTGCCATAAGTGATATTTATTTTGAAGGTGATTAAGCGATATTCAGTCTCTTTTTAAGCTCTTCGATATCAGTACCCGGTTTCACATATACCAATGTTTTCGAATTCAATTTGATCGGTACTTTGCCGGTGAGATCGATCGGCTTGGTTGCATATATGCTCTGATTATCCCGCCCCTTTCTGATCTTCTTTCGTTCCTCGGCCTGCGCCTGCGCGCTATGCTTCTTCTTCTTCTTTTCCTTTGCAGGGTTTTTAGGTTTAGGCCCGGGTTTCTTCCGTTCTTTCTTTACCGGTTGTTGTGTCTCTATAGCTACATCATCTTTCGATGAAAGAAGTTTTGCAATTGCCGCAGGCTTTTCATTTGGGCGTTTCGGTAAACCGGCCATTATCGAAAATTGTAACTTGATCAACTCAACCGGCTTATCCATCATCTTCGCCAGCTCCTCATCGGTTTTAACCGCGGCCAACGCCCTCATGTAGGTGATCTCCGGTATGGTGAGTTTCGCTTCCATAATTCTTTAATTAAAAGATTCAACAACCTGCTGCACCAGCCACTCCATTGCAGGTGGCGTTACGGCATTACCGCATTGTTTTACCTGGTCCCGGCTATTGCCAAGAATTACATAGCTGCTATCAAAGGCCATAGCCAGCTTCACCTCCGGAGCTTTAAGCATCCGGTAGTAGCAATCCTCAATATTTGGCTCTTGATAATTTATTAAAGTGTGCCTATCACTGGTGGTAATGCTACCAAGTTCTTCAGTAATGTGTTTTGTGCAATTACTGCCGTTGTAATATGAGGCAATGAAACTGTTCCATGATTCTGTAGTTACAAGGCCAGAATGAATGCCACCAGCAGTAACAATGTTCAGAGGATCGGTTACCGTCCTGCATGTTTGATTATTTCGTAGCTCAGTAATCAAGGGCATAATGAGCCCCATACTTTGCCTGGTAGTTTGTGTTTGCAAGGATTCTGTTGCTGATCGCACATTATACTGGTTGCTGTGTTCTGCTTTTAAGATAAAAGGAAAAACAATTTTTACTCTGGGATCAGTGTGAATTGTGTTTATAGAATTGCTTATTGCTCGAACTCTATAATCTATACCAGTCGTATGCTTATCATCCACTAAATAAGGTTCTCGGCCATACTTTTTCAAACCGTACTCAATGCGCTTTATAGTATTTACACTGAGTGGCTTCTCCCTCTCTCCTATACGAATACCGTGGTCGGACCAGTCGATACAATTAAAAGATGCATAGTAATATGGTTCAACAACGATTCCATGTTGAGGGCAGCAGTACACGTATTGCTGTTTGTACTTACCAAACTTAACATCAGGCTTTTTCCATGTTTGAATTGCATGAACATCATTACCACACTTCTCACAATATGCCATTGGCTGATAATCCAGAATGGGTGCTTTATTACCTTTTTTCCAAAACACTACATACATCCGGTCCCGGCTTTGAGGGGTGGGATGGCAATGCATGCTATTTAGATACACGCATCTATGATTATACCCAAGCGAGTGCATCGCTTGCAGCCACGCGTCGAACATTACCCACTTACGAGCGTCTACCACATTCTCTACAATTATTGCATTGTAGTTATGAAATTCAGCAAACCGGCATACATCCCACATTGTTGCCCGGCTACGTTCGGCCGAAGGATCAATTTTCCCCTGGGCGTATAATTCCAATTGCTTCTTTACAATCTTTACACCTTTAGCGAGACTGTGGTTCGTACATTCTGGGCTCGTAATAAGTATATCGGTCGAAGGATACCGGCGAGGATCACATGCGCTGATATCAGTACAATCGTGAAGGGTATCCGGAAAGTTTGTGTTATGCGTTTCAATTGCCAGTTTCCAGTGGTTTAATGCCAGCTTCACTTCAATTCCACCACCATGTTTATTTGATAGCCGCCGAACACCCTGGCTACTTCCGCCGGCGCCACAGAATTGATCGGTAACAGTTATGTATGATTTTTTGCGTGGCATTATGCAGTTTCTTCTAAAAAGTCAAACAATGTGGGCAACTTTCTTTTCTGCTCAGCAGCCTTACAATACACGGCGCCATCGAGAAAATAATTATGGCTGAGTTCGAAGGCAACACCAAATCGCCCTTCTTCAACAGCGATCGCTGGCACGGTCATCAGGCCGCCGAATGGATCAAGTACTTTATCGCCAGGGTTGGACATCTGAATAATAACGCGCTTTGCAATATCAATTTGCATTGGGCACAGGTGCATTTCCTTCCCTTTGCTATGTTGTTGGCAGTTAAGCGTGCGCATGCGGGTGATATCGGTCCACACGTCTTCGCTCCAGCTTTGTGGCTGCAATAACATGAAATCAGTAGGCAACTTTCCAACGGCTTCCAGGGCATCACCGATGGCCACATGATATTCAAAATCATATATCTCGTTAAGTGAGATATCCTTATATACTTTAAACATCTTTTTGTGAGCAGTGAGCTGCGCAAACTCTTCGGGGCCAATATGGCGATCTCCCGACGATCGCGTAAAGCCGTGGGCATCTACCTGCCACTTTGAAAGAGAATAATCCTTTTTGTCTTTCGTTACCGGTACATCTGCGTATGCATTAGAATTGTCAGTGGGCGGCTTCCTGAAAAGAAGAAGGTACTCAGGCATGCCCACCCCCATTTTTGAGCCATCTTTGCACTGCTCTGAATAACCCAGCCGGTATGTTTGGTTGTTCTCGCGCACAACATCGGTAACGATCGTCTTCATACCGATGTATGCAAAGCCGTGCTTACGATAATGATCGATCGTATGAAGGTGAAAAGGGTAAACTGTTTGAAAGCCAAGTCCTGTCAACCCGCCCGGTATAATTCGATCCTTTACATGAATGGCAGCAATTCGCCCGGGCATCAGTGACCGGTAAAGCTCCGGTGTCAGGTAATCCATCTGCACAAAGAACTCTTCATTGTTTTCAGAGTGACCGAAATCAGCAATATTGGGAGAATACTCGTATTGAGTTGAAAATGGAATTGACGTAAGTATAAGCCCGATACTATCGCTTTCCAACCGGCGGGATTCCAGAACAGCATCATTATTGATGATACGAAAGTGATCGCTTTTTATTTCAATTCGTTCCACACCGATCGCCCGGGTTAAATGCTGGGCCATAGCCGCCTGAGACAGGCCGAACTCCCGAATTATATCTGTCATGATTTTTACCTGTTGGTTGTGTTGTTGCCATTTACGTTCTAGGATATGACGAACTCCGCGTTCAGCTTCAGTGTATATGAGATCGATACGAACCTGGTGCTTTTGAAGAAAGCGCAACAGCCGGTGTATTGATTGAATGAAGTCATTAAACTTAAATCCGATGCCCAGATATATTGCCCAGTGGCAATGCCGCTGCAGATTAGTCCCTGAACCGATCATAGAGGGTTTGCCGCCGATCTCCTGAATATCACCGCATGAAAATCCAGCAATAATTTTCTCTCTTTCTTCCAGGTCCTGTTTACCGTAGACCGTGGCGCAGGAAGGAATTGCCTTTTCGATAGCATGGCGTTCAGGCTCCAGATCATGCCAGATGATCCGGTGTGCATCGGGATCCTCTTCCCGCAGCTCCATTAACTTCGCGATCCGCGCCGGCAGGCTTTCGCGTTTCTCCCTGGCCGTATCCTGTAGACCCGCAGCGGTGTTTTTAAATAACCGGCCCTGGCCA